>NZ_JANLGL010000111.1:0-19209 GCF_024655625.1 Pseudomonas sp. 18.1.10 | reverse complement strand
GACAGGTATCAGTCAACAGATTTACAGCTGATCCACCGCTTTCGCGAGCAAGCCCGCTCCCACATTTTTGACCGCGTTTCGACAGTTTTTTAGTCGAAGGTGATGCCCTGGGCCAGCGGCAATTCCAGCGAATAGTTCACGGTATTGGTCTGCCGGCGCATGTACCCACGCCACGCATCCGAACCCGACTCACGCCCGCCGCCGGTCTCTTTCTCGCCACCAAATGCGCCGCCGATTTCCGCGCCGCTCGGGCCGATATTGACGTTGGCGATGCCACAGTCACTGCCCACCGCCGACATGAACTGCTCGGCCTCGCGCACGTCGGTGGTAAAGATGCACGACGACAAGCCTTGCGGCACGGCGTTGTTCAGGCGCAGGGCTTCGGCGAAGTCGGTGTAGCCGACCACATACAGGATCGGCGCGAAGGTCTCGGTGCAGACCACATCGCTTTGCTCAGGCATTTCCACGATGGCCGGCGACACGTAGTAGGCGTTGGGGAATTGGTCTTCCAACTGGCGCTTGCCACCGAACACCCGACCGCCTTCGCTCAAGGCTTGCTCCAGGGCGTCCTGCATGTTGTCGAAACCGTGTTTGTCGATCAGCGGGCCAATCAGGTTGCCTTCCAGCGGGTGGCCGATGCGCACCTTGGAATAGGCGGCCTTGAGCCGGGTGACGATTTCTTCCTTGACCGACTCGTGGGCGATCAGCCGGCGCAAGGTGGTGCAACGCTGGCCGGCGGTACCGACGGCGCTGAACAGGATGGCGCGCACGGCCATGTCCAGGTCGGCGCTGGGGCCGAGGATCATCGCGTTGTTGCCGCCCAGTTCCAGGATGCTGCGGGCAAACCGCGCGGCGACTTTCGGCGCCACTTCGCGGCCCATGCGCGTGCTGCCGGTGGCGCTTATCAGGGCGACGCGCGGGTCGTCCACCAGCGCGGCACCGGCATCGCGGCCGCCAATGATGACTTGGCTGAGGTACGGCGGCGCATCGTTGAAGTTCTTCAGTACGCGCTCGAACAATGCCTGGCAGGCCAGGGCGGTGAGCGGGGTTTTTTCCGACGGTTTCCAGATCACCGCGTTGCCGCACACCAGGGCCAGGGCGGTGTTCCACGCCCATACGGCCACCGGGAAATTGAAGGCGCTGATAACGCCGACCACGCCCAGCGGGTGCCAGGTTTCACGCATATGGTGGCCGGGACGCTCGGAGGCGATGGTCAAGCCGTACAACTGGCGGGACAGGCCGACAGCGAAGTCGCAGATGTCGATCATTTCCTGCACTTCGCCCAGGCCTTCCTGGGTGATCTTGCCGGCTTCCCACGACACCAACTCCCCGAGGTCGGCCTTGTACTCGCGCAGCACATCGCCAAATTGGCGCACCAGTTCGCCGCGACGCGGCGCTGGCACTTTGCGCCAGGCGTCGAATGCATGCTCGGCGCGACTGACCTGCTGCTCCACCTCGGCGGCACCTTCCCAGTGCACGCTGCCGATACGGCTGCCATCAATCGGCGAATGCACAGGCTGTTTGCCCGACTGGTACAGCGCCGGGTTTACCCCGAGACGATCAAGCAATGCGGCAACCATGGGTCACTCCTTCAATCTGCAAACTCAGAAATTCGCGCCGCAGCCCGCACGGCGATCCAGACCTTATTTGTAGCTGGCCCAAGACTTGCCAACAAACGACGATTAGGCGAGATATCATTCCGTTTATTCATGCAAAGCATAAAAAGAGGCACACCGTGCTGAACAAAAGACATTTGCCCTCGATCACCGCGCTGCAATGTTTCGAAGCCGCCACCCGCCACCTGAGCTTCACCCGCGCCGCGGAGGAACTGAACCTCACCCAGAGCGCGGTGAGCAAGCAAGTGGCGCAGCTGGAAGAGTTGCTGCAGCACCTGTTGTTTCGCCGCGTACGCCGACGTTTGCAGATGACCCCGGCTGGGGATTTGTACCTGGTGGAAGTGAGAAAAATCCTCACACAAGTGGAGATGTCCACCCACTACCTGCGCTCCTACGGCGGCGAGACCGAGGTGCTGCGCGTCTCCACGCCCTACACCTTCGGCGCCCGCTGGCTGGTGCCGCGCCTCAAGGGCTGGCGCTTGCGTCACCCGCACATCCACCTGGACCTGTGCAACGAACAGGAGCCGGATGAACTGCTGCAAGGCAAGGCCGACATGGCCTTCTACTTCGGCCAGGGTTCGCGCCCCGGCACTGAGAGCCTGAAGCTGTTCAGCGAAGAGCTGGTGCCCGTCTGCGCCCCCGACAGCCTGCCCGCGCAGCCCTTCACTGACCCAACGCAACTGAGCGAACTGGTGCTGCTGCAAAATGCCTCGCGCCCGCAAGGCTGGCATGACTGGTTCGCCAACCAGGGTTTGCAGACCGAGCACAGCTACCACGGGCCGCGGTTCGATACGTTTTATATGTGCATTCGGGCGGCGCAGGTGGGTTGTGGTGTGGCGTTGTTGCCGAGGTTTCTGGTGGAAGAGGAATTGGCCGACGGCAAGCTGGTGATTCCTTGGCAGCATGCGATGCCGAGTCAGGATGCGTATTACCTGGCGTACCCCGAGCATTCGGCGGAGGTGCCGAAGGTGCGGGAGTTTGTGAAGTGGATGATGGAGCAAGTGCTTTAGCGCCTGGAATATCGCCTTCGCGAGCAAGCCCGCTCCCACATTCAACCGTTTTCCAACATGAGAATGCGGTCAACTGTGGGAGCGGGCTTGCTCGCGAAGGCGGCAGTGGCCACAACAACAATCCCAAAATAAAAAATCACTGGCAAAACCCCACAGGTGTATGCGCCACTAGCCCCCTTCCTTAATTGTGCGTAAAGGCCGGCGCCCATCGCCGACCCGTCTGGAGATTCCCGTTATGAGCGAGAGTGTGTTTGCCGATCGCATCGTGCAGAACCTGCTCGACACCGACTTCTACAAGCTGACCATGATGCAGGCGGTGCTGCACAACTACCCGAACGTGGAAGTTGAATGGGAGTTTCGTTGCCGTAACAGTGAAGACCTGCGCCCGTACCTGGCGGAAATCCGCTACCAGATCGAACGCCTCGCCGAGCTGAGCCTGAGCCCGGACCAACTGGGTTTCCTGGAGCGCATCAGCTTTATGAAGCCGGATTTTCTGCGCTTCCTCGGGTTGTTCCGCTTCAACCTGCGGTATGTGCAGACCGGTATCGAGAACGGCGAGCTGTTCATCCGCCTGCGCGGGCCGTGGCTGCATGTGATCCTGTTTGAAGTGCCGATGCTGGCCATCGTCAGCGAAGTGCGTAACCGCTACCGCTACCAGACCGTGATCCTTGAGCAAGCCCGCGAGCAGCTGTACCGCAAGTTCGATTGGCTGACGGCGAATGCCAGCAGCGAGGAATTGTCCGAGCTGCAAGTGGCCGACTTCGGCACGCGCCGACGCTTTTCGTACCGGGTGCAGGAAGAAGTGGTCAGCGTCCTCAAGCATGACTTCCCCGGTCGCTTCGTCGGCACCAGCAACGTGCACCTGGCCCGCGAGTTGGACATGAAACCCTTGGGCACCATGGCCCACGAATGGATCATGGCCCACCAGCAACTCGGCCCGCGTCTGATCGACAGCCAGATCGCCGCCCTCGATTGCTGGGTCCGCGAATACCGTGGCCTGCTGGGCATCGCCCTGACCGATTGCATCACCACCGATGCGTTCCTCGGCGATTTCGACCTGTACTTCGCCAAGCTGTTCGACGGCCTGCGCCACGACTCCGGCGACCCGGTGCAGTGGGCCGAAAAAGCCATCGCCCACTACCACAAGCTCGGCATCGAGCCGATGAGCAAGACCCTGGTGTTCTCCGACAGCCTGTCGCTGCCCAAGGCCCTGGAAATCTTCCGTGCCCTGCGCGGGCGGATCAACGTGAGCTTTGGCATCGGCACCAACCTGACCTGCGATATTCCAGGTGTGGAACCGATGAGCATCGTGCTTAAAATGACCGCCTGCAATGGCCAGCCAGTGGCGAAGATCTCCGATGAAGCGGGCAAGACCCACTGCACCGATCCGAATTTCGTCGCCTATTTGCGTCATGTGTTCAAAGTACCTGCCATCTCTAGCAAGGAGTGAATCATGCAAGCCGTACAGCGTGAGATAGCTGAAAAACTCAAGGTCCAAGCGCCATTCAACGACCAGGCCGCCCTTGAGGCCGAGGTTGCCCGCCGCGTGGCATTTATCCAGGACTGCCTGCGCAATTCCGGGCTCAAGACATTGGTGCTGGGCATCAGCGGCGGCGTCGACTCCCTGACTGCGGGCCTGTTGGCCCAGCGCGCGGTAAAAGAGCTGCGCGAAAACAGCGGTGATGCGGATTACCGCTTTATCGCGGTGCGCCTGCCCTACGAAACCCAGTTCGACGAAATCGATGCCACGGCCTCGGTGGACTTTATCGAGCCCGACGAGCGCCACACCGTGAACATCGGCCCGGCGGTAAAAGCCCTGGCCCATGAAGTGGCGGCGTTTGAAGGCAAGGCCGCGGTGTCCCGTGATTTCGTGCTGGGCAACACCAAGGCGCGCATGCGCATGGTGGCGCAGTACACCATCGCTGGCGCGGCCGGTGGCTTGGTGATCGGTACGGACCATGCGGCGGAAGCGGTGATGGGCTTTTTCACCAAGTTCGGCGATGGCGCGTGCGACTTGGCGCCGTTGAGCGGGCTGGTGAAAAATCAGGTGCGGGCGATTGCACGGCACTTCGGCGCGCCGGAATCGTTGGTGGAGAAGGTGCCGACGGCGGACCTGGAAGACTTGTCGCCGGGCAAGCCGGATGAAGCGTCACATGGCGTGACCTATGCCGAGATCGATGCGTTCCTGCACGGTGAACCGGTGCGTGAGGAAGCGTTCAGGATTATCTGCGAGACCTACCGCAAGACCGAGCATAAGCGGGTCATGCCGTTCGCGCCGTGAGGTAGATCGCTATCGCAGGCAAGCCAGCTCCCACAGTTGACCGAGTTCCAGCATGAGCATGCGGTCGAATGTGGGAGCTGGCTTGCCTGCGAAGAACGATGACTCGGTTCAACTGCCCCCCCACAAAAAAAGCGCCTGAACAGGCGCTTTTTTTCGACCAGGGTCGGCTTACTTCAAGGTCACCGTGCCTTTCATCATCGACACATGGCCCGGGAACGAGCAGAAGAACATGTAGTCGGTGCCGGCAGCCAGTTTCGCCACATCGAAGGTCACCGAATCTTTCTCGCCAGCACCGATGATCTTGGTGTGGGCGATGATGCGAGCGTCGCCTTCTTTCAGGTAGTTCTTGTCGATACCGGCAGCCATGCCGTCGGTGGCAACCGGCTGCATGTCAGCGGCGCTGGTCAGCACCCAGTTGTGGCCCATGACGTTTTTCGGCAGATTGCCGGAGTGCGTCAGCTCGACGGTGAAGGTCTTGCAGCTCTTGTCGATTTCAATGGCTTTGGTGTTGAAGGACATTTGGTCAGTGGAGTCGACAGTGACCTTGCACTCTGCAGCAAGCAACTGGCCGCTAGCCAGAGTCAGCAGGGAAACAGCAACGAGTTTGGCGAACATGTGAATCTCCAAGGCAGGGTTTAGAAAACGCGGATTGCGGCAAGGGTGCCTCAAGCAGGCAAAAATTCTTATGATCTGAATCAACAGATTGTATACAACTTTAGGCTATCAGACTTATCAACACAATCTAACAGCCAAAGTCGTACGACCTTTCTATGATCGGCCCACCCCCCACCGGAGTCCGCGCCATGCACCTCGACCAACTGTTCAACGGCCTGCTGGCCGCTTACGCCTGCGGTAAGTGAGGGCCAAGCGCGCTGCTAAGCTGCTACCATAGCCACCCAAGGCAGCTGCGCGCCGCCCACTCTTACCTTCGACCCTAGAGGATCGCCCATGGCCAAACCTAATTACTCCTTCGCCAAACGTCAGAGAGACTTGGCCAAGGAGCAGAAGAAAGAGGAAAAACTGCAACGCAAGAAAGCCGCTGCGGATGAAGAAGCGGGTGCATTGAACCCGGAAGCAGAAGGCGACGTGGCAGCTGACGAGACTGAAACACCGAAAGATCCGGCTGAATAATTGATCGTTCCCACGCAGAGCGTGGGAACGCTCCCTACTCTAAAGGCATCACCGTCACCCGCACTTCCGGGTCATGGCTCCCTCCCCCCAGAATCACCCCTCGCAACGGCGACACATCGGAGAAATCCCGGCCCCAGGCCAGGGTGATGTGCTCCAGCGCCGGCTGCACATTGTTGGTCGGATCAAAGTCTACCCAGCCCGACACCGGGCAATACACCGAGACCCACGCATGGGACGCATCGGCGCCGATCAGCCGTGGCTGGCCGGGCGGTGGCTGGGTCAGCAGGTAGCCGCTGATATAACGCGCCGCCAGGCCGCGTGAGCGCAGGCAGGCGAGCATCAGGTGGGCGAAGTCCTGGCACACGCCACGGCGGCGCTCCAGCACTTCTACCAGCGGCGTGGCGACCTGGGTGGCTTCGGCATCAAAGGTGAATTCGCTGAAGATTTTCTGCATCAGCGCCTGCACGCCAAGCAATAACGGGCGCGCTGGCGGGAAGCAGCTTGCGGAGAACTCGACGAAATTTTTCTTCAGGTGCACGTAGGGCGATTCGAAGCGATAACGGATCGCCTCGATCAGTTCCACGGACAGCGGTTGGCTGCTGTAGGTCAGGCGGTCACGGGTCTGGTCCCAAGCCGGCGACTGCTGGAAATCCAACACCGGCCGCGCCAGCACTTCCACGGTCAGCCCGGCGTTCACCAGCAGCTCATCATGGGGCCGTTCAAACGCCAGCCGCGTGATCGGGTTGCCAAACACGTCCAGCTCATCGCGGCGCGACGTCGGCTCGGGGCTGATATCCAACTGCTGCGCGCTGCAGCGCTGCCAGGCGCACGGCCGTGGCCACAGGTGCGCCAACTGCTGGGCCAGGGACACCGGGCTGTCGTAGTGGTAATGGGTATCGTGGAAAATCTGGTAGCGCGCACTCATCACAACGACACCGTTTGCTGGCTGACATCATCCACATGGGCAAAATGGCGCAACGCGAGGCGATCCGACACTTGCCCACTCTCATCGGCCACCGCTTGCAGCAGGTCGGCCAGGCCGTCCAAGGCGGCGCGCACACTGGATTCGCCAAACAACGGGTTTTCCAGGCAACCGAGGTCGAAGTGCGCGAGGCGCTCCACCAACGGGCCAAGGCCGGTTTCCCGGGGCACGCCAAAATCATCATTCAAGCGACGCAGGGTGCGGCTCACCAGTTTCAACTGGAACAGCACCGCGTGGGGGTTCTGCTCGTCCAGCAGCAACAGGTCGAGCACCGGGATCAGCTGCGGCACCGCCAGGTAACGCGAGCGATAGGTGATGCTGCTGTTGCCCAGTTCGAGCAACCACTCCAGCCCGGCCTGATCGAACACCGCCACGCCGCGCAGGAAGGCGGCGAGGCTGCTGCTGAGAAATTGCAGCCGCTCGATGCGCCGGCCCATCATCAAAAAGCGCCAGCCTTCGTCGCGGGTCATGTCGTCCAGGGCAAACCCGGACAGCGCCGCCAAGGACATCACCAGGCGGTTGAGAAAATCCAGCAACTCGCCAAAGTCCGGTGCTTCGCTTTCCAGCTCCATGGCTTCGCGTTGCAACTCCACCAGCGCCTGCCAGTTCTCCCGGGACAACTTGCCGCGCACCTGGGACGCCGCCCACTGCAAGCGCTGCAGGTTGGCGCGCAGGCTCGACGGCCAGTCGTCACCGAGCATGGCCCCCAGCAGGCGCTCGGGCAGTTCGCCCTCCTCCGGCAACAAACGCAGGCTTTCACCCAGCTCGACCGCCGCTTGCAAGGCCTGGGGATCGTCGCCGTCCACATACCGCGCCAGCACGATGCGCAGCCAGCGCGCGCTGTCATCGCAGCGCTCGCAGTAGCGGCCAAACCAGAACAGGTTTTCCACCACGCGGGACGGCAGATACGGGTCGCGACGCACCAGGTCATGGGCGCCGATGGTGCGTTGCGCGCGCCACTGTTCGCCGCCGGGCGCGCGTTCGCCGAGCACCCAGGTGTCCTTGCTCGCGCCGCCGCGTTGCATCGACACCACTTCGGCGTCGGCTTCGGCCGCCACACGGGTCAGGCCGCCGGGTAGCACGCGGTAGCCTTCATCACTGGCCACGGCGTACACGCGCATGCCAATGGCACGGTGTTGCAGGTGGTCTTCCACGGTGTGCCACACCGGCGCCTGGGACAACTGCGCCAGCTCCTGGGCGACATAGGCGTAAGGCCGCGCGCGCATGCGCTCGGCCAGGGCCTGGCGTTGCTCATCATTCAGGTCACGCCCGAACACCGGGGTGAAACTCTGCGACGGAAACGCCGGTTTAATCAGCAGCTCGGGCAATTTTTCCAGGGCTTCGGCGAGCACTGGCGCCTCACCGCACCACCAGGTGGCGATGGACGGCAGGATCAATTCTTCGCCAAACAGGAACTCGTTGATCTTCGGCAAGAAGCCGAGCAACCCCGGGGACTCCAGCACGCCGCTGCCCAAGGCATTGGCCACCAGCACATTGCCTTGGCGCACGGCATCGAGCAAGCCAGGCACGCCAAGGGCCGAGTCGGTGCGCAGTTCCAGCGGGTCGCAGAAATCATCGTCGAGGCGCCGCATGATCGCGTGCACCCGGCGCAGGCCGCTGAGGGTCTTGAGGAATACCGTGCTGTCGCGCACGGTGAGGTCGCCGCCTTCCACCAGCGGGTAGCCGAGCTGGCGCGCGAGGTAGAGGTGTTCGAAATAGCTTTCGTTGAAACGTCCCGGCGTGAGCAGCACGATCAGCGGCGGCTGCTCATCGCCCGGCGCCTGGCGCGCGAGGGTTTCCTGCAAGGTGCGGAAGAAGCCGGTGAGGTGCTGCACCTGCAAGTCGCGGTACAGGTCCGGGAAGGCACGGGACACGATGGTACGGTTTTCCAACGCATAACCGGCGCCGGATGGCGCCTGGGTGCGGTCGGCGGTGACCCACCAACGGCCGTCCGGCGTGCGCGCCAAGTCCACGGCGTACAGGTGCAAAAAGGCCCCGTCCGGCGGCTGGATGCCTTGGCATGGCCACAGGAAATTGTTGTGCCCGAACACCAGTTCGGCGGGCAGCAAACCTTCCTTTATCAGGCGTTGCGGGCCATACAGGTCGGCCAGTACGGCATTGAGCAGGCGCGCGCGCTGGGCGATCCCGGCCGACAGGTGCTGCCACTCTTCGGCGGCCAGCACGTGGGGCAGCAGGTCCAGCTCCCACGGGCGATCGGCGCCCTTGGGGTCGGCGTAGACGTTGTAAGTCACGCCGTTTTCCTGGATCTGCCGGGTCAGCAACGCCTGGCGCTGGGCCAGTTGCGCCGGGGTGCTGCGTTGCAGGTGGTCGAGCAGACGCTGCCAATGGGCACGCACCGCGCCACTGTCGTCCAGCAGTTCGTGATAAGTGCCCGCGGTGAGCGGGTAACGGTCGAGCAAGTCGGACATGGAACGCTCGGCAGAGGCAAAGAAGGTCGGAGTCACCACAGTCTAATGTGGGAGCGGGCTTGTGTGGGAGCGGGCTTGCTCGCGAAAGCGCCGGGTCAGCCAGCACATGTATCGGCTGAAACACCGCCTTCGCGAGCAAGCCCGCTCCCACATTTTTTAACCGCGTTCAGTCATTTTTATGGGGGAAGCGCCGTAGATCCAAGGTCATCGGCAATTCGTCATTCACAACCACTGTTGGCACTGGAATCTTTCCGGGCGTGTGGCCAAGGCGGAAAAACCGCGCCATCCGCCGACTCTCCGCCTCATTGGCATTCACCGGCAAGCTGTCGTAATTGCGCCCGCCCGGATGCGCCACGTGGTATTGGCAACCGCCCAGCGAACGCTGCATCCAGGTATCCAGCAAGTCGAACACCAACGGCGCATGCACCGGGATGGTCGGTTGCAGGCAGTTGGCGGGTTGCCAGGCGCGGTAACGCACGCCGGCAACAAATTCGCCGACGCGGCCGGTGGCTTGCAGCGGCACCGGGATGCCGTTGCAGGTCAGCAGGTAGCGTTGCGGCGGCAGGCCGGTCAACTTGACTTGCAGGCGCTCCAGGGACGAATCCACATACCGCACCGTGCCGCCCACCGCGCCCTCCTCGCCCAGCACGTGCCAGGGTTCGAGGGCCTGGCGCAGTTCCAGTTCGATGCCGCTGACGGCGTAGTCGCCGACCTTGGGAAAGCGAAACTCCAGGTGCGCGGCAAACCATTCGGCGCGCAACGGGTAGCCGGCGGCGTTGAGTTCGACGATCACGTCGGCAAAGTCCTGCTCGATAAAGTGCGGCAGCAGGAAGCGGTCGTGCAGCTCGGTGCCCCAGCGCGCCAGTTTCGGCGGCGCATAGGGCTCGCGCCAGAACCGCGCGACCAGCGCACGCAGCAGCAGTTGTTGGGTCAGGCTCATGCGCGCATGGGGTGGCATCTCAAATGCGCGCAGCTCCAGCAGGCCCAGGCGACCGGTGGCGCCGTCCGGCGAGTACAGCTTGTCGATGCAGAATTCGGCGCGGTGGGTGTTGCCCGTTACGTCGATCAACAGGTTGCGCAGCAGGCGGTCCACCAACCATGGCGGGCACTCTTCGCCCGGTTCAGGCATTTGCGCGAAGGCGATTTCCAGCTCGTACAAGGCGTCGTTACGCGCTTCGTCCACCCGTGGCGCCTGGGACGTCGGGCCGATAAACAGCCCGGAAAACAGGTAGGACAACGACGGATGGTTATGCCAATAGCTGATTAGGCTGCGCAGCAGGTCAGGCCGGCGCAGGAACGGCGAGTCCTTGGGCGTCGCGCCGCCGAGGACAAAATGGTTGCCACCGCCGGTGCCGGTGTGGCGCCCGTCGATCATGAATTTTTCCGTGGTCAGGCGGGTTTGCCGCGCCTCTTCGTAGAGGAATTCGGTGCGTTCCACCAGCTCGTCCCAACTGGCGGACGGCTGCACGTTGACCTCGATCACACCCGGGTCCGGCGTCACGCGGAAGTTGCTCAAACGTGCATCGGCGGGCGGCTCGTAGCCTTCCAGGAGCACCGGGCAATGCAGCTCTTCGGCGGTGGCCTCGATGGCGGCGACCAGTTCGAGGTAATCCTCGACACGCTCCAGCGGTGGCATGAACAGGTAGAGGCGGCCTTCCCGCGCTTCGGCGCACAACGCGGTGCGGGTCAGCCAGTCGGCGGATTCGTCCACCGCTGGCGTACGTTCATCGCTCGGCGCAGGTTCGCCGTGGCGGCTCAACTGGGCGGTGGTGGGCAGCGCTGGCTGGTCCTGGTTCGGGTCCGTCGGATGCACAAACGGATACTCCGCCGCCGTCACCCACGGCTGCGACGCCAATGGCAGGCGATAACCCAACGGCGAATCCCCCGGCACCAGGCGGCAGTGGTTATCGCGCAGGTACCAGCGCCCGCTCTGCCAGCGGTCGTTGGCGGCCGTGCGCGCCAGCGGCAGCACTTGCCCGATGACTTTATCCAGGCCCTGGCTGAACACTTTGCGCAGGCGTTCGCGCTCCAGGTCGTCACTCAGGCGCGGGTCCTGGGCCGTGACGTTTTGCGGCAGCGCGCCTTCGCGCCACAGGTAGTAGAAGTTGTCTTCAAAGGCCGGGAACACAAAGCGGGCCGGCAGTTTCAGGCGTTCGGCGACGCTGGCGAGGAAACGCCCGGCCATGGCGCCGTCGGCAGCGTAATCCTGTTGTTCGTCGGCAATCAGCGCGCTGTTGTGCCAGATCGGCACGCCGTCGCGGCGCCAGTAGCAGTTGAGCGACCAACGCGGCAACTGCTCGCCGGGGTACCACTTGCCCTGGCCAAAGTGCACCAGGCCCTTGGGCGCGTAGTGCTTGCGCATGCGCTGGAACAACTCGGCAGACAGGCGGCGCTTGTCCGGGCCGAGGGCCGCGGTGTTCCACTCGGCGCCGTCGGGGTCATCGATGGAGACGAATGTGGGCTCGCCGCCCATGGTCAGGCGTACATCGTCCTTGAGCAGGTCGCCATCGATCTGCCGGCCGAGGGCCTGGATCGCCAGCCATTGTTCTTCGGTGTAGGGCTTGGTAACGCGCGGCGCTTCCCAAATCCGCTCAACCGACATTTCGTGGGTGAATTCACACTCGCACGGTTCCACCAAGCCACTGATCGGGGCGGCAGACGATGGATCGGGACTACAGGCCAACGGGATATGGCCTTCACCGGCAAACAGGCCGGAGGTGGCATCCAGGCCGATCCAGCCGGCGCCGGGCAAATACACTTCGCACCAGGCGTGCAGGTCGGTGAAGTCCACTTCGGTGCCGGACGGGCCGTCGAGGGCTTTGACGTCGGCGGTGAGCTGGATCAGATAGCCGGACACAAACCGTGCTGCCAGCCCCAGATTACGCAGGATCTGCACCAGCAGCCACGCCGAATCGCGGCACGAGCCGGAGGCGTTTTCCAGGGTGAACTCCGGCGTCTGCACGCCCGGTTCCATGCGGATCAGGTAGCCGATATCGGCGGCCAGGCGCTGGTTGAGGCCCACCAGGAAGTCCACGGCGGGCAATGGCGTGCGGTCGATACCGGCCAGGTAGGCGGCGAACTTCGGCGTCAGCGGCAGGGTTTCCAGGTACGGCGCCAGCTCGCGCTGCTCGTCGGCGGCGTAGCTGAAAGGGATTTTTTCGGCGTAGGGTTCGAGGAAGAAGTCGAACGGATTGAACACCGCCATCTCGGCGACCAGATCGACTTCGATACGCAGTTCGTCGGTCTTTTCCGGGAACACCAGGCGCGCCAGGTAATTGCCCTGGGGGTCTTGCTGCCAATTGATGAAATGCTGCTCGGGCAGCACTTTCAGCGCGTAGGACAAAATCCGCGTGCGGCTATGGGCCGCCGGGCGCAAACGCACGATCTGCGGGCCGAGTTCGACAGCGCGGTCGTAGCGGTAATGCGTAACGTGGTGCAACGCGACATGAATCGACACGGCGGCCTCCTGCGAGCCAGGGCATGGGGTTGACGCGCGCAAGACTTATGCCAGCGCGGCAGTCATTGCGCTTTGTCATAGGACCCGGTGCAGTACAGCACCAAAAAGGCGCCAACGTAGGTGCACTGGTGCAACAGTTGCACATATTTGTGGCGGGCGTGGGGGATTAGCGCGGTTTCTTTATTCTGATGATGGCGCGTTCGTGTTTACGCCGCTTCTCAATGGCCACCCCGATCTGGCGGCGCATATGGCGAAGTTCTACGCACTTGGCACGCATTTCCTGGTGGCGTTTGCTACGTAGTAGTGCCAACCCGATCAGAGGCCACACTACACTTTCTGCAGAAATAAAAGAGAGCGGTGAAAACCGTAAAGCTGGTAAAGCGAACAATAAGCAGGCGATGAAAAGACCATACATGCCCCAGACCCACTTCGGCCTCCCGTAGGCAATCATGACATTGCAGAGGGTAATAAAGAGAGCCAACATTACACAGGCATCCTCAGCAGCAGATTCCGATAAAGCCCAGGGAGCTGCACGCGGGTAGTAGTGCTCCAACAGTGCGACAACTGCCGTCCCCCCCAAAAGGCTCATAAAGATCGCCCCGATAAAGACCGGAAAGTAGCGTAAAAGAAAAGGTTTTCTCGGTATGAGATATCTGGTTCTGAGTAATCTCATTCTGAAATCTCCTCATACAACCCAATCGCTAGGATCCGTATATTCCCCGACCTTACACTGCCAGCAATACCCGTTCCGGCGCCAAGGGCATCGAGCATCTGCATCATGGTCCCATTCCTTACGTCGGCCGACGTGAAGCGTTTGGGTATCTCACCAGCCATCTGCTTGAGCTTAAGCATTCTTCGGGTCATGTCTGGATGGTTGATACTTAACATTTCCTTGGTGAGCCTGACCCGCTCTTGTCGATTCAAACCTTTGAGCACTTGGTGAGTATTTCTCCCTGTTACCTTTTTTAGTGTATTAACCATTCGAATCGTAGACATTGCCGTGTTACCGACACCCAACAATGACGCCGCGTCTAGCCCAAGCGTCATGGCTTGATACCACTCTTCGCGGTCCAGTTCGTCATTCAGTGCAGGGTCTACAGACTCATTTCGCGTCCGTCGAATGCCCATAGCGCACTGGAGCGTACTGGCCGTCGCCCCCACCACGCTAATCGCCGCCGCGACGCCTGTAGCCCCAAAAGTAAATGGGCTCAGCACGGAACCACCTGCGATCAGTAACCAACTAATCAAAGCCGACGTACACGCAAACCCCGCATTCACCGCCTCGAACGTCACATCCGCCTCTAGCGGCTCATTCGCCAACCGCCGCGCAAACTCCACCCGCCCGACATAACTCGGCGCCTCCCGCAAAATCACCTTCTTCGGCGCGATGCTGCAAATCGGCTGAAACTCGCGCAACACAATCACCCGCAACTGCGCATCGAGGTACACCACACCCGCACCGACAATCGCCGGATCCGCATCGATGGCGGCAAACAACTTACGTAGATCAATACTGCTTTCCACCCACTGCCGCGTTGTCAAATGTGCACTGGGTAACCCGTCTTTCAACACACTGGAAGTCATCCCTTTACTCTCCGGTTTTTCACAAGAGCGCAGAGGGTAAAGATTGGGCATCGCGTAAAAATGTCAGAAGCTTCGCTTTATCCCGACAGGCACTTCCTGAACACGGTGTAACGCCTTGTAGGCCATGTCCCGAATAGGAAAAAGTACGCCCCGCGCCACTACCGGCGGACACCAGAACAGGGAGCGACAATGGCAACTGATATGTTTTTGAAGTTGGGCGACATCAAGGGCGAATCCAGGGACCAGGCCCATCGCGATGAAATCGAGATCAGCCGATGGGGCTGGGGCATGTCGCAGACGGGATCGATGCACAGCGGCAGCGGCGGTGGTGCGGGCAAGGTCAATATCGATAACCTGTCCATCTCGAAAGTGATGGATAAGTCCTCACCCAACCTGATGATGGCCTGCTCCACCGGCAAGCATTACCCGCAAGCGCGATTGGTGGTGCGCAAGGCCGGGGGCAGCAGTGCCGTGGAGTATCTGGTGATTACCCTGAAGGAAGTGATGGTGATTTCCTACCAATCCGACGCGGTGAAAAACAGTGACGAACTGACAGAGGTCATCGGCTTGAATTTCGCCAGCGTCGAAGTCAGCTACCAGCCGCAGAAAGCGGACGGCGGCAAGGACGGCGGCGCGGTGAAATACGGCTGGAACATTCGCCAGAACGTGAAAATCTGACCCCGCGAGCCAAGGCTACAACCCCGCCTTGGCTGCCTCTCGCAGTCGGCGCACACCCACCAGTTTGCCCACCATCGCCCGATAGCCCTTGCTGTTGAGCAGCAACAACCCCAGCAACGGCCAGAACAGGCATTCACTGTAGATAAACCAGTGCGGTCCATACGCCAATGTCGGCAAGGTCACCAGCAGGCATACGACGAAAAACCCGACCATGCCCCACACCGCCCAGGCATGCCCGCGCACCACCAGGAAGTTGCTGTTGGTCACGAACAGCGCGGCGAAGAGCACGACGAACCAGGACACGGTGGCATTGGTGCCCACGGGCACGTCGGCAAAATACGTACTGGCCGCCAGGGAAATCGCAGCGGAGCCGCCCAGGCAGCCGGCGAGGATCACGCCGATGAACGCAGGAAAATGCGCCAACAAAAACGGTTTCAGGGACGGCACGCTACTCATTATTCGCCCTCCTCGTAGAGGCCGATCGCAAAGGTCTTGGCTTGCTTGTAGTTGTCCGAGCGTTTCAGCCCCCAAACGCTGGCGCCCGCACCCATCGCATCGCCCAATTGCACATAGGTGGCGTGTTTGAGTTGCGTCGGGGTGAAGCGCTTGGGCAGCTCGCCGCTCATCTGCAGCAGTTTGCGCATCTTGGTCGACATCTGCGGGTCGGCGACTTTGAGCAGCTCCTTGGTGAGTTTTTCGCGCTCATGCCCGTTCAGGCCCTTGAGCACCTGGCGCAGGCTTTTGCCGGTGGCGGCGCGGGTGACATTGACCAGCTTGACGGTGGTCAGTGCCGAAGCACCTACGCCCACCAGCGCGGCGCCATCGAGCACCTTGGTCGCGGTCTGGTACCACTCTTCGTTGTCGAGGTAGTCGTTCATCGCCGGGTTGCTGATTTCGTTGCGTGTACGAAAGCCGCCCACCAGGCAGGACACGGTACTGGCAGACGCCGCGGTATAGCCGATGGCCGTCACCACGGTACTGGCGCCAGCGGTGAACGGGATGGCGATGGTGCCACTCAGCACTACCAGCCAGCCGATCACCGCGCCGGTGCAGGCCAGGGTGGTGTTGAAGGCCTCGCTCATCAGCCGCGATTCGCGCGGGTTGTTCAACACCTGGTCGGCGAACTGCGCCGGGGCGATGTACTTCTGTGCCTCGCGGATAATGATGCGCTTGGGCAGGATGCTGCAGATGGGCTTGAATTCGCGCAGGGTGACGATGTTGAAGTCGGCATCGATGTAGACCACGCCGGCGCCGACGATGGCGGGGTCGGCGTCGATGGCGGCGAACAGGCGGGGTACGTTGATTTCGCTTTCGATGCGCTGGCGCGCCATGAATTGGGAGCGGTTGGAGTCCATGCCGATGTTGGCCAGGGGGTTGCCCATGGGGGTGTTCTTCCTTGAATTGGGGGTGTCTGGACTGGCGCCTTCGCGGGCAAGCCCGCTCCCACATTTGACTGTATTCACAATTCAAAAATGTGGGAGCTGGCTTGCCTGCGATGGCGATCGAATGGGCGCCACCTTAACAAACAGGCGCGCCACCGAATAGAAAGCAAAACGCCAGCACGAGGCTGGCGTTTGGCATTTTCAGGCGTCGATCAACGCGGCACCACCGGCTTGCGCGCAGGCTTGCCGCCCTTGCCCTTGGCCGCATCGCTGCGTTCCTTGGCTGCCTGCTTGTTGCGCGCCTGGGCGGCGGCCTTGGCTTGCTCACGCTTGTCCCACGGGTTGCTGCCGTCGCTGCCGCGCGGTGGCAAGCCGGTGTGCTGGGTGAGGATCTTGGTGGTGGTTTCCTTGGCGACCTTGTGGCTGCCAGCCGGCGTCGAGTTCTTGCGACGGGCGCTCTGGTAGCTGTCGGTGCTCGGCTGGTGCAACGGGATCAGTTGGTCCTTGCCCGGCCCGATCAGGTCGGCGCGGCCCATGCGGGTCAGCGCTTCACGCAGGATCGGCCAGCCTTTCGGGTCGTGGTAGCGCAGGAACGCCTTGTGCAGACGGCGCTGGTCTTCGCTCTTGACGATGGTCACCGCGTCGCTCTTGTAGGTGACCTTGCGCAGCGGGTTCTTGCCCGAATGGTACATCGCGGTGGCGGTGGCCATCGGCGACGGGTAGAACGCCTGCACCTGGTCGGCGCGGAAGCCGTTGCCCTTGAGCCACAGGGCCAGGTTCATCATGTCTTCATCGGTGGTGCCCGGGTGGGCGGCGATGAAGTAAGGAATCAGGTACTGCTCCTTGCCCGCTTCCTTGGTGTACTTCTCGAACATGCGCTTGAACTTGTCATAGCTGCCAATGCCCGGCTTCATCATCTGGTTGAGCGGACCTTCCTCGGTGTGCTCCGGGGCGATCTTGAGGTAGCCACCGACGTGGTGGGTCACCAGCTCCTTGACGTATTCCGGCGACTCGACGGCGAGGTCGTAGCGCAGGCCGGACGCGATCAGGATCTTCTTCACCCCCGGCAACGCACGGGCGCTGCGGTACAGCTGGATCAACGACGAGTGGTCGGTGTTCAGGTTCGGGCAGATACCCGGGAACACGCACGACGGCTTGCGGCACGCGGATTCAATTTCCGGGCTCTTGCAGGCAATGCGGTACATGTTCGCGGTCGGGCCGCCGAGGTCGGAGATCACGCCGGTAAAGCCCGGGACCTTGTCGCGGATCTCTTCGATCTCGCGAATGATCGACTCTTCGGAACGGTTCTGGATGATGCGACCTTCGTGCTCGGTAATGGAGCAGAAGGTGCAGCCGCCAAAGCAGCCACGCATGATGTTCACCGAGAAACGGATCATGTCGTAGGCCGGGATCTTTTCCTTGCCGTACACCGGGTGCGGGATACGTGCGTAAGGCATGCCGAACACGTAGTCCATTTCTTCGGTGGTCATCGGGATCGGTGGCGGGTTGAACCACACGTCCACTTCGCCGTGCTTCTGCACCAGGGCGCGGGCGTTGCCTGGGTTGGTTTCCAGGTGCAACACGCGGTTGGCGTGGGCATACAGCACCGAGTCACCACGGACTTTTTCCACGGACGGCAGACGAATGACCGTCTTGTCACGGGTCATGCGCGGGCTGGCCAGGATCTGTACGACCTTGGCTTCTTCCGGGTCATCCACCGGGCCTTTCTCTTGCTCGATGGCGCAGGCCTGGGTGTCCTGGGTGTTGACGTACGGGTTGATGATCTTGTCGATCTTGCCCGGACGGTCGATACGGGTGGAGTCCACTTCGTACCAGCCTTCAGGCGTATCACGGCGAATGAACGCGGTGCCGCGCACGTCGGTAATGTCTTCGATCTTGTGGCCCCACGACAGGCGCTGGGCGACTTCGACGATGGCCCGCTCGGCGTTGCCGTACAGCAGGATGTCGGCGGCGGCGTCGATCAGGATCGAGTTGCGCACGCGGTCCTGCCAGTAGTCGTAGTGGGCGATGCGGCGCAGGGAGGCTTCGATGCCGCCGAGTACGATCGGCACGTTCTTGTAGGCTTCCTTGCACCGCTGGCTGTACACCAGGCTCGCGCGGTCCGGGCGTTTGCCGGCCATGCCGCCAGGGGTGTAGGCGTCGTCGGAACGGATTTTCTTGTCGGCGGTGTAGCGGTTTATCATCGAGTCCATGTTGCCGGCCGCGACGCCGAAGAACAGGTTCGGCTCGCCCAGCTTCATGAAGTCGTCTTTGGACTGCCAGTTTGGCTGGGCAATGATCCCGACGCGGAAGCCCTGGGACTCCAGCAGCCGGCCGATGATCGCCATGCCGAACGACGGATGGTCAACGTAGGCATCACCGGTGACGATGATGATGTCGCAGGAATCCCAGCCAAGCTGATCCATCTCCTCCCTGCTCATCGGCAGGAATGGCGCAGGACCGAAACATTCGGCCCAGTACTTGGGATAGTCAAATAACGGCTTGGCTGTTTGCATGACGGTGACCGGTGTTGAGATGAAAAATCGCGGGCGCGGAATATAGCACAAATTTTGACCAATTCCGACGGTAATGGTCGGAATTAATGTGGGAGCGGGCTTGCTCGCGAAAGCGGTGTGTCATTCAGCAAAAGAGTGAATGA
>NZ_JANLGL010000110.1:0-19297 GCF_024655625.1 Pseudomonas sp. 18.1.10 | reverse complement strand
TTTCGACTGCGCCGGAAGTGGGGCGAATTATAGACAGTTACAATTCGCCGTCAACACTTAATTACAGATTTATTCGGATCTGAGCGTGATGCGCGCAAATGCCTTCTTCCCGGCCTGGCAGACATGGGTAGCGCCCAGCTCGTATATAAAGGTGCGATCAACAACTTCACCATCTATACGCACGCCGCCCGAACCCAACAGATCACGCGCAACCGCCGAGTTCTTCACCAACCCTGCCTTATTAAGGACGGCAGCAATCGGCATAGCCTCTGCAGCAGTCAGTTCAACCTCCGGCAGATCATCCGGCAGCTCGCCATCCTTCATACGATTGCCTGCCGCGCGGTGAGCACTGGCCGCAGCCTCTTCACCATGGAAACGCGCAACAATCTCTTCCGCCAGCTTGATCTTCACGTCACGCGGATTGGCACCCGCCTCGACATCAGCACGCAGCGCATTGATCTCGTCCATCGAGCGGAAGCTCAACAACTCGAAGTAACGCCACATCAATGCATCCGGAATCGAAACCAACTTGCCGTACATAACGCCCGGCGCTTCCTGGATACCCACATAGTTACCCAGCGACTTGGACATCTTCTTGACGCCATCCAACCCTTCCAGCAACGGCATCGTCAGAATGCACTGAGCTTCCTGCCCATATGCACGCTGCAGCTCACGCCCCATCAGCAGGTTGAACTTCTGATCGGTGCCACCCAACTCAACGTCTGCACGCAGTGCCACCGAGTCATACCCCTGGACCAGCGGATACAGGAACTCATGAATAGCGATTGGCTGGTTGGTGGAGTAACGCTTGTCGAAGTCATCACGCTCAAGCATGCGCGCGACAGTGTACTGAGAAGTCAGGCGAATGAAGTCCGCCGGCCCCATCTGATCCATCCAAGTGGAGTTGAACGCCACTTCCGTCTTGGCCGGATCAAGAATCTTGAACACCTGAGTCTTATAGGTCTCGGCATTGTCGAGCACTTGCTCGCGCGTCAGGGGCGGGCGCGTAGCGCTCTTGCCACTGGGATCACCGATCATCCCGGTGAAGTCACCTATAAGGAAGATGACCTGATGCCCCAGCTCCTGGAACTGGCGCAGCTTATTAATAAGCACGGTATGACCCAGGTGAAGGTCCGGCGCAGTCGGGTCAAAGCCGGCTTTAATACGCAGGGGCTGGCCACGCTTGAGCTTTTCGATCAGCTCCGCTTCGACCAACAGTTCTTCCGCACCACGTTTTATCAGCGCTAGCTGCTCTTCAACCGACTTCATAACAGACCCGCAAGGCTCAGATTCAAAAGGGAACCAACCATACAAGATCAGGGACTAATTACAAGTTTTGCCCTGCGCACGGACACCGTTCAGCAAGCCCAGCGTTCGCGAGCTTGCGCCACAGATGATTTGGTTATATTTTATACAGTTATTTCATCTTCATCATGTCATTCATCTTTTCCATTTCATCTTCAAAGTCAAAATTACTTATGACCACTGAACCGTCTAAAGCGCCGCCGCTTTACCCGAAGACCCACCTGCTCGCCGCAAGTGGTATCGCCGCCCTTCTCAGCCTGGCACTCCTGGTATTCCCTTCCAGTGACGTAGAAGCCAAACGAACATCCCTGAGCCTTGACCTGGAAAGTCCAGTTGAACAACTGACACAAGATCAAGACGCTTCCGACACGCTACAAGCCACAAATGCACCAACCGAATCACCGTTCGCCCAGATAGACGGCAGTCCTGAAGAGACCCAGCAAGCAGTCCAGGAGCCACCTGCGCCTGCTGCCAAGAACCCTCAGCACCGCGAAGTCGTAGTGGCCAAAGGCGATACTCTTTCGACCCTGTTCGAAAAGGTTGGCCTGCCGTCAGCCACGGTCAACGAAGTACTGGCCAGCGACAAGCAAGCCAAGCAGTTCACCCAGCTCAAGCACGGCCAGAAACTGCAGTTCGAACTGACTCCCGACGGCCAGTTGAACAACCTGCACAGCAACGTCAGCGACCTGGAAAGCATCAGCCTGACCAAAGGCGCCAAAGGCTTCGCCTTCAACCGCACCACCACCAAGCCCGTGATGCGCGCCGCCTATTCCCACGGCGTGATCAACAGTTCTCTGTCGCAATCGGCGGCCCGCGCCGGCCTGTCCCACAGCATGACCATGGACATGGCCAGTGTGTTTGGCTACGACATCGACTTCGCCCAGGACATCCGCCAAGGCGACGAATTCGACGTGATCTACGAACAAAAGGTCGCCAACGGCAAGGTGGTCGGCACCGGCAATATCCTTTCTGCGCGCTTCACCAACCGCGGCAAGACTTACACCGCCGTGCGCTACACCAACAAACAAGGCAACAGCAGCTACTACACGGCTGACGGCAACAGCATGCGCAAGGCCTTCATCCGCACCCCCGTGGACTTCGCTCGCATTAGCTCGCGTTTCTCCATGGGCCGCAAGCACCCAATTCTGAACAAAATCCGCGCCCACAAAGGCGTCGACTACGCCGCCCCGCGCGGTACGCCGATCAAGGCCGCGGGTGACGGCAAAGTCCTGCTGGCCGGCCGCCGCGGTGGTTACGGCAACACTGTCATCATCCAGCACGGCAACACCTACCGTACGCTTTATGGCCACATGCAAGGCTTCGCCAAGGGCGTGCAGACTGGCGGCACCGTGAAACAAGGCCAGGTGATCGGCTATATCGGCACCACCGGCCTATCCACCGGCCCGCACTTGCACTATGAGTTCCAGGTCAACGGCGTACACGTCGACCCATTGGGCCAGAAGCTGCCGATGGCCGACCCGATCGCCAAGGCCGAACGCGCGCGCTTCATGCAACAGAGCCAGCCACTGATGGCACGCATGGACCAGGAGCGCTCCACCCTGCTGGCCTCGGCGAAGCGTTAAGGTATGTCGCTCTATATAGGTGTGATGTCCGGGACCAGCCTCGATGGCCTGGATATCGCCCTGATCAAACAGGACCCGGCGATCGAACTGATCGCCACTCACTACATTCCCATGCCCGCCACCCTGCGCAACGAGCTGCTCGGCCTGTGCGCCAGTGGCCCGGATGAGATCGCCCGTTCGGCCATCGCCCAGCAACACTGGGTGACGCTCGCCGCCCAAGGCATCTGCGCCTTGCTCGACCAGCAAAACCTCAAGCCCGAGGATATTCGCGCGATTGGCAGCCACGGCCAAACCATCCGCCATGAGCCCGCTCGCGGTTTTACCGTGCAGATCGGCAACCCTGCCCTGCTCACCGAGCTGACAGGCATCACCGTAGTCAGCGATTTCCGCAGCCGCGACGTCGCTGCCGGTGGCCAAGGCGCCCCGCTGGTTCCCGCCTTTCACGAAGCACTGTTTGGTGAACGCACCGGCAATCGCGCGGTATTGAACGTAGGAGGCTTCAGCAACCTCAGCCTGATCGAGACTGGCAAGCCAGTAGCCGGATTCGACTGCGGCCCAGGCAATGTGCTGCTGGATGCCTGGATTCATGAACAGCGCGGCGAACACTTCGACCGTGACGGCCAATGGGCAGCCAGCGGCACTGTCGCGCCCCAGCTACTCAACGCCCTGCTCAGCGATCCCTTCTTCCTGACCAAGGGCCCTAAAAGCACCGGTCGCGAAGTCTTCAACCTGGGATGGCTGCAACAGCACCTTGGCCGCTTGCCCGTATTCGCGCACCAGGACGTCCAGGCCACCCTGCTGGAGCTAACCGCCCTGACCATCGTCGAGTCCCTGCAAACGGCGCAACCCCAGACCGAAACCCTGCTGGTCTGTGGGGGTGGCGCGCACAACTCGACATTGATGAATCGTCTGGCGGCGCTGCTCCCCGCAACCCAGGTCAGCAGCACCGCAACCCATGGTGTAGACCCTGACTGGGTCGAAGCGATGGCGTTCGCCTGGCTGGCCCATTGCTGCCTTGAAGGCATCGCCGCCAACCGCCCCAGCGTTACCGGCGCACGCGGGCTTCGTGTATTGGGCGCGATCTACCCCGCCTGAGCCCCAGACAGCAAAACGCCGCTTGGCCTATGAAAGCCAAGCGGCGTTTTTGTATCCGCTATCGATCAGATCGAGAATGAAGACCCGCAACCACAGGTGGTGGTGGCGTTAGGGTTCTTGATTACGAAACGCGACCCTTCCAGACCTTCCTGGTAATCCACCTCGGCACCCGCCAAGTACTGGAAGCTCATCGGGTCCACGACCAGGCTCACGCCCTCGCGCTCGACGATGGTGTCGTCATCGGCCACATCTTCATCGAAGGTAAAACCGTACTGAAACCCTGAACAACCGCCGCCCGTAACAAATACGCGCAGCTTCAAGCGATCATTACCCTCTTCATCGACCAGGCTCTTCACCTTGTGCGCAGCACCGTGGGTGAATTGCAAAGCCGTGGGGGTGAAGGACTCAACGCTCATGCTGATAATCTCCCGGCGTACCGCCGCCATATGCGTAATGGCGGGCATTATCCGCTTCTCCTAGAAAAGCGGTCAACTATTGTTACGGTATATCAATCTGCGCCGCGGCCATTAAAAACACAAAAGGCCCGATCACGGGCCTTTTGCGCAACCATCTAAATGCCTTAAGGCAACATGCCCGCGTGGGACAAGCCCAGCTTCTCATCCAGGCCGAACAAGATGTTCATGTTCTGCACCGCCTGGCCCGACGCACCCTTGACCAGGTTGTCGATCACCGACAACACCACCACCAGGTCGCCGTCCTGAGGACGGTGCACGGCGATACGGCACACGTTGGCACCGCGCACGCTACGGGTTTCCGGGTGGCTGCCCGCCGGCATCACATCGACGAACGGTTCGTTGGCATAACGCTTTTCAAACAGCGCCTGCAGGTCCACCGAGCGATCGACCACGGTTGCGTACAGCGTGGAGTGAATGCCACGGATCATCGGCGTCAGGTGCGGCACGAACGTCAACCCCACATCCTTGCCGGCTGCGCGACGCAGCCCTTGGCGGATTTCCGGTAAGTGACGATGCCCTTTTACTGCGTAGGCCTTCATGCTTTCCGACGTCTCGGAGTAGAGCGAGCCTACCGCAGCACCACGACCAGCACCGCTGACGCCCGACTTGCAGTCAGCGATCAACCGCGATGCATCCGCCAGCCCGGCTTCCAGCAACGGCAGGAAACCCAACTGCGTAGCGGTCGGGTAGCAACCCGGCACCGCAATCAAGCGCGCCTGCTTGATCTGCTCACGATTGACTTCCGGCAGGCCGTATACCGCTTCTTCAAGCAGCTCCGGGGCGCCGTGAGGCTGGCCGTACCACTTGGCCCACTCATCAGCGTCCTGCAGACGGAAGTCCGCCGACAGGTCGATGACCTTGGTGCCCGCCGCCAGCAACTCACCGGCCAGTGCATGGGCAACCCCGTGCGGCGTGGCGAAGAACACCACATCGCAAGCGCCCAGGGTCTTGATGTCCGGCACGCTGAACGCCAGGCCGTCATAGTGGCCTCGCAGGTTCGGGTACATATCGGCCACGGCCAGCCCAGCCTCGGATCGGGAAGTGATGACCACCACCTCTGCCTGCGGATGCTGTGCCAACAGACGCAGCAATTCGACACCGGTGTAACCCGTGCCGCCGACGATACCGACCTTGACCATAAACCTGCCCTCAACGAACCCACTGGAAAGCCGACGATAATAGGGGCCGTATCGCCCTGCGACAACCGTCAACGTGACGTACGGGCGCATGAGCCACTACTATCGCCCCTACCGTGAACCTGGGAATAACTAAAAATGCTTTATCTATGGGTCAAAGCCTTCCACATCATCAGCATCGTCTGCTGGTTTGCCGGGCTGTTCTACCTGCCGCGCCTGTTCGTCTACCACGCGCAAAGCGAAGACACCGTCAGCAAGGAACGCTTCAGCCTGATGGAGCGCAAGCTGTATCGCGGCATCATGGGCCCGGCGAGTGTGGCCACACTGGTGTTTGGCGGCTGGCTGATCTACCTGAACCCGAGCATCTTTCAGTCGGGCGGCTGGATCCACGCCAAGCTCACCCTGGTCGTGCTGCTGATTGGCTACCACCACATGTGCGGCGCGCAGGTAAAACGCTTTGCCCGTGGCGAAAACACCCGCAGCCATGTCTTTTATCGCTGGTTCAATGAAGTCCCGGTTCTGATATTGCTGGCTATCGTAATTTTGGTCGTGGTCAAACCGTTCTAACTTCAATCACACGGGGTAACTCCAATGTCGCTGCCCGCTTTGCTTGAACAACGTCTGCGCCTGCCGGTGGTGGTCGCGCCGATGTTTCTGATTTCCAACCCGCAACTGGTCCTGGCCTGCTGCCGCAATGGCGTCGTCGGGAGTTTCCCCGCGCTCAACCAACGCGAAAGCAGTGGTTTCAAGGCCTGGCTGGAGGAAATCGAAGCGGGCCTGGCGCAGTTGGACAACCCCGCGCCCTACGCCGTTAACCTGATCGTGCACCACAGCAACCCACGGCTGGAGGCCGACCTGGCGATCTGCGTCGAACACAAGGTGCCGATTGTCATCACCAGCCTCGGCGCGGTGAAGGAACTGGTCGATGCCGTGCACAGCTACGGCGGCCTGGTGTTCCACGACGTGACCACCCGGCGGCATGCCGAGAAAGCCGCTGAAGCCGGCGTGGATGGCCTGATCGCCGTGGCCGCCGGCGCCGGTGGCCACGCCGGCACCTGGAGCCCGTTCGCGCTGATCGCCGAGATTCGTCAGTTCTTCGACAAAACCCTGCTGCTGGCCGGTTGCCTCAACCACGGCCACGAAGTCCTCGCGGCTCAATTGCTGGGCGCTGACCTGGCGTATTTTGGCACGCGCTTTATCGGCACCACCGAAAGCCACGCCCCGGATGCCTATAAAGAGATGCTGCTCACATCGCGCGCCGCCGACATCGTGCACACTCCCGCAGTCTCCGGCGTGCCCGCCAGCTTTATGCGCCAGAGCCTGGAAAACGCCGGTTTCGACCTCGCTGCGCTGCAAGGCAAAGGTGAGGTCAACTTCGGTTCCAAGCTCAAGCCGTTGAGCGACGAAGCCAAGGCCTGGAAGACTGTCTGGTCGGCCGGCCAAGGCGTTGGGGAGATCGACGACCTGCCTAGCGTCGATGAACTCGTTGCCCGCCTGGATGCCGAATACCGCAAGGCACGCGAACAGGCGGTACAATTGCGCTGGCCACGCTGACCCAACCGCAAGGCCTGCCGCTTGAGCAGGCCTGCATTACCTCCCCGATTAAGTGACAAGGAAGCCCGCATGAGCGACAACCGTTTCAAGATTGTGTTTGATGGAGCCTTGCTCCCGGGGGTCGAAAGCACCACTGCCAAACTGAACCTGGCCGAGCTGTTCAAAAGTGACGTCGAGGCGATCGAGAAGCTCTTTACCGGCCGCACAGTCGCGCTGAAACGCGACCTGTCCCGCCCTGATGCCGAAACCTATCTCAATGCACTGAAAAGCGCCGGGGTCGATGCCCGCATCGAAGCCGAGCAGCCCGTGGCATTCAGCCTTGCCGAAACCCATGAGACCGATTCGACTGCGCCTGGCGCATCCCCCTACGCACCGCCGCGTGCTGCCGTAGGTGATGACTTGCCGGAGTACGCCACCCTCAACGTCTTCACCCTCAACGGGCGTATTGGCCGCCTGCGCTACCTGGCGTGGATGTTGGTGATGAGTGTCGCGATGCTCTTTGCGGCCGGCATTATCATCACCGTGGGTGCCGCCATATCGGTCGCCTCTCCGTTGGTCGCCATGATTGTCGGCCCGCTGCTGTGGCTCGCGCTGATCGTCGCGATGTTCTGGATCAGCATACTCATCAGCGTGCAGCGCTTGCATGACCTGGGCTGGTCTGGATGGTTGTACGCGCTGAACCTGGTGCCGGTCGTCAACACCGTCTTCGCCATTCTGCTGCTGGTGCTTCCAGGCAACGCCGGTGCCAACCAGTACGGCGCGCCGCCACCGCGCAACTCGACTGCGGTAAAAGTCCTGGCCACGCTGTGGCTGGCGTTTATTCCCGTGATGCTTGCCATCATGGTCACGTTGAGCATGTACGGCTACCTCGATCAACTCGGCGCCAACATCGACAGCAGCTACGAAAGCAGCTCCATCACCTCCGATGCCGACACCGACCAGAGCGTGATCGTTGAGGAAGACGACGCGCAAAGTGCTGACGAAGCAGCCGAACCTGTAGACTCTCCAGAACAGTAAGAAACGCCCGCCGCCTGTGATGCCTCTGTCACAGGCTCGGCGGCGTTGCGATGGAGAAAGGCATGACCCGTTACGCTCTGATCACCGGTGCCTCCAGCGGCATCGGCCTGGCTTTGGCCGAAGCCCTCGCCCGCCGCGGCCGCAGCTTGATTCTGGTGGCCCGCCAGCGTGATCAGTTGGAAAGCATTGCACTCGAATTGACTCAACGTTTCGGCGTCGAGGTGCTGTTTCGTGCCTGCGACCTGGGTGAGCCGCTACGTTTGTCCGGGTTTCTGCTGGAGCTTGAAGAAGGCGAGCGGCAAATCGACCTGCTGGTCAACTGTGCCGGCATCGGCACCAGCGGGCCGTTCCTGGCCCAGGACTGGATGACCGAACAAGACCTGATCGAAGTCAACATCCTCGCACTGACCCGCATGTGCCACGCCTTGGGCAACTCCATGGCGTTGCACGGTGGTGGGCAGATTCTCAATGTCGCCTCGGTGGCCGCCTTTCAGCCCGGCCCGTGGATGAGCAGTTACTACGCCAGCAAGGCCTACGTGCTGCACTTCTCCGAAGGCTTGCGCGAAGAATTGAAAACCTGCGGCATCAAGGTCTCGGTGCTCTGCCCCGGCCCCACACGCACCGCGTTCTTCGGCACCGCGCAAATGGACACCGCCAAGCTCGACCGCAGTGAAAAACTGATGAGCCCGGAAGAAGTGGCGCTGTTCACCGTACGCGCCCTGGAAAAAAACCAAGCCATCATCATTCCCGGCCGCCGCAACCGCTGGCTCGCCTTCAGCCCACGTCTCAGCCCACGCTGGCTGACCCGCAAGATTGCCGGCGCAATCAACAAGGCCTATTGCCCACGCTGAGCGCCTGAGTACACTCACCCTGCCTATTCAACATGGAGAAACCGCTGTGGATACTCTGTTCACCAAGATCATCAACCGGGAAATACCGGCGGACATCATCTACGAAGATGATCAAGTCCTGGCCTTCAAGGACATCCATCCGGCAGCACCTGTGCATTTCCTGGTCATCCCGAAGAAACACATCCCCACCCTCAATGACCTGACCGAAGAAGACAAAGCCCTGGCCGGCCATATCTTGTTCACCGCCCAGCGCCTGGCGCTGGAGCAAGGTTGCGAGGAAGGTTTCCGCGTGGTGATGAACTGCAACCCGAAAGGCGGGCAGACCGTTTATCACATTCATATGCATGTGCTGGGTCAGCGCCAGATGAACTGGCCGCCGGGTTGATTTCCCCCTGAGGGAGCTTGCTCCCTCACCATCAGGGCAAATTGACTCAGCGCAAACGCTTCACCTTCTCTTGCGGTAAACTGGCCGCCGAGATTCTTCCCGGAGGTCAGCATGACTACCCAACGTCACTACTCGCCGATTGACCGTCTGTTGCTGCAAGCCGACATGGCCATGCGCACGCTGCTGCCGTTCAGCGGCCAGCCGTATCGCCCCTCGCCCGCCATCGTGCAGCCCGACGCGCAGATGAGCGAGACCGACACCCGCCACGTCGCCGGCCTGATGCGCATCAACCATACCGGCGAAGTCTGTGCCCAGGCGCTGTACCAGGGCCAGGCGCTGACGGCCAAGCTGCCGCAAGTACGCGCAGCCATGGAACATGCCGCCGAGGAAGAAATCGACCACCTGGCCTGGTGCGAGCAACGTATTCGCCAGCTCGGCAGCCATCCCAGCGTGCTCAACCCGCTGTTCTACGGTTTGTCGTTTGGTATCGGCGCCGCCGCCGGGCTGATCAGCGACAAGGTCAGCCTGGGGTTTGTCGCCGCGACCGAACATCAGGTATGCAAACACCTGGACGAACACCTTGAGCAATTGCCGGCCGAAGACGAAAAGTCCCGCGCCATCCTTGAGCAAATGCGCATCGATGAAGAACACCACGCAGAAAGCGCGCTGGATGCCGGTGGTTTCCGCTTCCCGGCGCCGGTGCGGTTCGGCATGAGCCTGTTGGCCAAGGTCATGACCAAAAGCACGTATCGGATTTAAATCCGCAAAAAAGGGCGCTTTAAGAGCGCCCTTTCTTTTGGCCAACGATTTAGCGATCAACCCAGCTCGATGATCTCGTAATCATGGGTGATGGCCACACCGGCCGCGCCGAGCATGATCGACGCCGAGCAGTACTTCTCGGCCGACAGCTCGATGGCACGCTTGACCTGGGCCTCCTTCAGCGCCCGGCCCTTCACCACAAAATGCATGTGGATCTTGGTAAATACCTTGGGATCTTCAGTGGCGCGCTCGGCTTCCAGGAAGGCTTCGCAGCTTTCCACGGCCTGGCGGGACTTCTTCAGGATGCTGACCACGTCGAAATTGCTGCAACCGCCTACACCAAGCAGGAGCATTTCCATCGGGCGTACGCCCAGGTTACGGCCACCGGCTTCCGGCGGGCCATCCATGACCACTACATGGCCACTGCCCGACTCACCGAGGAACATGGCTTCGCCCGCCCATTGGATGCGTGCCTTCATCGCCCAGACTCCACTGCTAAAAAAGGGTCGCCAGCTTAGCACAGGGCCTGATCGCGACAGCGTTTCCCATCAAAGCGATCAATAGCAGGGTTTACTCGGTAAATTGGCTAATCGAGTCAGAATGTGTCTGTTAAGCTGGCGCCAAATCGATGGCGTATTGCTAGCATTTATACAACCTGTATCAATGCCGATACCCACGAATACAACAACTTCGCGCTGTCTTCCGGGATACAACCATGGTTGCCCTTACGCCCATACCCAAGATAAAGAATCTCGACAAGCTGTTGATGCACTGCCAACGCCGACGCTATCCGGCCAAGCACAACATCATCTGCGCCGGCGAACGCTCCGAAACGCTGTTTTTTATCATCAAGGGCTCGGTCACCATCCTGATCGAGGACGAGGACGGCCGCGAGATGATTATCGCCTACCTCAACACTGGCGATTTCTTTGGCGAACTGGGGCTGTTTGAACAAGCCGGCAAAGAGCAGGAGCGTAGCGCCTGGGTGCGGGCCAAGGTCGAGTGCGAAGTGGCTGAGATCAGCTACAGCAAATTCCGCGAACTGGCCCAGCAAGACCCGGACATTCTCTACGCCCTCAGCGGCCAGATTGCCCAGCGCCTGCGGGACACCACACGCAAGGTTGGCGACCTGGCGTTCTTTGACGTCACCGGACGCGTGGCCCGCTGCTTGCTGGACCTGTGCAAGCAACCCGACGCCATGACCCACCCCGATGGCATGCAGATCAAAGTCACGCGCCAGGAAATCGGGCGTATTGTCGGGTGTTCACGGGAAATGGTCGGCCGCGTGCTCAAGGATCTGGAAGAGCGCAACCTGGTCAACGTCAAAGGCAAGACGATGGTGGTGTTCGGTACCCGCTAAACCGCCAGGAAGCCGGCCAGCATCTGACGATACAAGGTGTCCAGCCGGCTGATCGCATCCGGCGCGGGAAAGACTTCGTGCAGGGCGATATGGCTGTCGGCCCGCACCCGCTGGTCGAGGCCGCAGGCTTGGTTGAAGCGGTTGACCGCCGCTATCAGTTCTTCACGGTCGCCGTCCAGCAACAGCGCACCGTGCACCAACCCCACGGGGCGGCCGCCACTTTGGCGCCAGCGCTGGGCAGTGCCGACCATTTTCCGGCCATTGAGATTGACGTTATAGCGACCGTCGCAGAACGCACCGTCGATTTCACCCACAGACGCATCGCCCCCCAACTCGATCAGCAGATCGCAGATGGGCTGACAGAGGCGCAAGTAACCGGTTTCGATACGATTCTGGTCGCCTTCACTGCGTGGCGGTGCGTAGACCAGGGCAATGTTGACCGTGGCCGACGATTGCGGCACGGGCTCGCCACCGGTTTCCCGCAACAACACCGGCCAACCGGCCTCTGCCGACACCTGGCTGGCGGTCTCGAACGCCGGCAAGCGACTCAAACGACGCGGCATGACCAAGGCTTGATCGTTGGGTTGCCAGAACAGCAGGCCGTAGTCCTGATCGCCGGCGCAGACGGCGGCCAACAGGTCTTGCTCCGCAGCAAGCCCAGCTTCAACAGTCATCGCTACCGGCTTAACCATCAAACACCTACCTTTCTGACAGAAATACACATCCAAATGTGGGAACGGGCTTGCCCGCGAAGGCGGTGGATCAGCCTGCACATGTGGCGACTGACACTCCGCTTTCGCGGGCAAGCCCGCTCCCACAGGGGAATGCATTCCACCCACTGACCGCAATTCAAATCAGTCGAGGGTCGAACCACTGACCGCCACGCCCCGCTCCGGGAAGAACAGGCGCTGCAACTCCGCCCCCGGGTTCTCGGCGCGCATGAAGGTCTCGCCCACCAGGAACGAATACACCCCGCTGATTTCCATCAGTTCCACATCGGCACGGTTGACGATGCCGCTTTCGGTAATCACCAAGCGGTCGCGCGGAATGCGCGGCAGCAGGTCGAGGGTGTTTTCCAGGCTGACCTCAAAGGTGTGCAGGTTGCGGTTGTTGACCCCCACCAGCGGTGTGTCGAGGGTTTTCAGTGCGCGCTCCAGCTCATCGCCGTCGTGCACTTCCACCAGCACATCCAAACCGACGCTTTTGGCCACGGCCGCCAACTCGGCCATCTTCACGTCATCCAGTGCGGAGACGATCAGCAGCACACAGTCGGCGCCCAGGGCGCGGGCTTCGACGATCTGGTACGGGTCAACCATGAAGTCCTTGCGGATCACCGGCAGCTTGCACGCGGCGCGGGCCTGTTGCAGGAATAGGTCGCAACCCTGGAAGTAGTCGATATCGGTCAACACGGACAGGCACGTCGCGCCGCCCTTCTCATAGCTGACGGCGATTTCCGACGGGACGAAGTTTTCACGGATCACGCCTTTGCTCGGCGAAGCCTTCTTGATCTCGGCGATCACCGCCGGCTGCTTGAGCTTGGCCTGGGCGATCAAGGCATTGGCGAAACCACGCGGTGCATCGGCAAGCTTCGCCTGGGCTTCCAGCTCGGCGAGGCTGACGCGGGCGCGGCGCTCGGCCACCTCTTCGGCTTTGCGGGCCAGGATCTTTTCCAGAACGGTTGGCACACTCATCCTTCATTCTCCATCTTGAATACTGCGGTGAAGGCTCCCAGCTCTTCGAGCTTCTCGCGAGCCAGGCCGGTGTGCAGCGCATCGTGGGCCAAGGCCACACCTTCTTTAAGACTATAGGCGTGGTCGGCCGCATAAAGTGCCGCGCCAGCATTCAGAACAATCATCTCTGCCGCTTTTTGACCGTTCTCGGTCTTGCGACGCCCCAGGGCATCACGAATCAGTTCAAGCGAAGCCGCCGGGCTTTCCACCGCCAGGCCGTGCAAGCTCTGGCTCTTCATGCCCAGGTCTTCAGGCTCGACCCAGTATTCGGTGACCTGATCATTCTTCAGCTCCGCCACAAAGGTCGGCGCCGCCAGGCTGAACTCGTCCAGGCCATCCTTGGAATGCACCACCAGCACATGCTTGCTGCCCAGACGCTGCAACACTTCGGCCAATGGCCGGCACAGCGCCTGGCTGAACACACCGACTACCTGGTGTTTCACACCGGCCGGATTCGTAAGCGGGCCGAGCATGTTGAACAGGGTGCGCAGGCCAAGGTCTTTACGCGGGCCAGCGGCGTACTTCATCGCACTGTGGTGGGTCTGGGCAAACATGAAGCCAATGCCGACGTTGTCGATGCACCGCGCCACTTGTACTGGCGTGAGGTTCAGGTAGATGCCGGCCGCCTCCAGCAGGTCGGCACTGCCGCTCTTGCCGGACACCGCACGGTTACCGTGCTTGGCCACGGTGCAACCCGCCGCCGCGACGACAAAAGAAGACGCCGTCGACACGTTGAAGATGTTCGCACCGTCACCACCGGTGCCGACCACATCGACCACACCGTCGAGGGTCTTGAGCTCGACCTTATCCGCCAGCTCGCGCATCACCGACACGGCGCCGACGATCTCGTCGATGCTCTCGCTCTTCATGCGCATGGCCATCATGAACGCGCCGATCTGTGCGTCGGTGCATTGACCGGTCATGATCTCGCGCATCACATCGCTCATTTCAGCGGTGCTCAGGTCCAGGTGGCCGACGATACGGCTCAGGGCAGTCTTGATATCCATGGAAAGTCCTTAGCGCGTGCCGCCGCTCTGCTTGAGAAAGTTGGCGAACAGCTCGTAGCCCTGCTCGGTCAGGATCGATTCAGGGTGGAATTGCACCCCTTCGACATTCAGTGTCTTGTGGCGCAGGCCCATGATTTCATCGACCGAGCCGTCTTCCAGTTGGGTCCAGGCGGTCAGCTCCAGGCAATCTGGCAGGGTTTCGCGCTTGACCACCAACGAATGGTAGCGGGTCACGGTCACCGGCAAGTTAAGCCCATGGAATACGCCCAGATCATGATGGAACACCGGGCTGGTCTTGCCGTGCATCACCTGGCGCGCGCGCACCACGTCACCGCCAAAGGCCTGGCCGATGGACTGGTGGCCCAGGCACACGCCGAGGATCGGCAGTTTGCCGGCGAAATACTGGATCGCTTCGAGGGAAATACCCGCCTCGGTCGGCGTGCACGGCCCCGGCGAAACCACGATGCGCTCCGGGTTCAGGGCGGCGATTTCGGCCACGGTCATTTCGTCGTTGCGCACCACCTTGACCTCGGCACCGAGCTCGCCCAGGTACTGCACAACGTTGTAGGTAAAGGAGTCGTAGTTATCAATCATCAGCAACATGGGGCAAGCCTCAGGAATTGGGGGTCTGTTCAGCCAGCGCAACGGCGCGGAACATCGCGCGGCGCTTGTTCAGGGTTTCTTCCCATTCGAGGGCCGGCACCGAGTCGGCGACAATCCCGCCACCGGCCTGCACGTGCAGCTCCCCGTCCTTGATCACGGCAGTGCGGATCGCAATCGCCGTGTCCATGTTGCCGTTCCAGGCGAAATACCCCACGGCGCCGCCGTAGACACCGCGCTTGACCGGCTCCAGCTCATCGATGATTTCCATCGCGCGGATCTTTGGCGCACCCGACAAGGTGCCGGCCGGCAGAATCGCGCGCAGTGCATCCATCGCGGTCAAGCCAGCTTTCAGCTCGCCGGTGACGTTGGACACAATGTGCATCACGTTGGAATAACGCTCGATGACCATCTTCTCGGTGAGCTTCACCGAACCGATTTCCGAGACACGCCCGGTGTCGTTGCGGCCCAGGTCGATAAGCATCAGGTGCTCGGCGATTTCCTTGTCGTCGCTGAGCAGGTCTTTTTCCAGCGCCACGTCCTCTTCTTCGGTCGCGCCACGTGGGCGCGTGCCAGCAATCGGGCGCACGGTAATCAGGTTGTCTTCGACACGCACCAGCACTTCCGGCGAGCTGCCCACCACGTGGAAGTCGCCAAAGTTGAAGAAGTACATGTACGGCGTCGGGTTGAAGCAACGCAGGGCGCGATACAGATCGATCGGCGCGGCCTTGAAGTCGATGGACATACGTTGCGACGGAACGACCTGCATGCAGTCACCGGCGAGGATGTATTCCTTGATGGTATCGACGGCGCGCTCGTAGTCATCCTGGGTAAAGCTGGAGCGGAACACCGGGTCGGCCGCCGGCGGCCGACTGAGGTCCAGGCCGCGACGCGGGGTGATCGGTTGGCGCAGTTTTTCCAGCAGCGCTTCGAGGCTGGCCTGGCCTTGCTCGAAGGCGTCCGCCTGGGACGGGTCAGCCAGCACAATCGCGTGCATCTTGCCGGCGAGGTTGTCGAAGACGACGACCGCGTCGGAGACCATCAGCAGGATGTCCGGCACGCCCAGCGGGTCCGGGTTCGGGCATTTGCCCAGGCGCTTTTCCACGTAACGCACACAGTCGTAACCGAAATAACCCACCAGGCCGCCGTTGAAACGCGGCAAGCCAGGAATGGTTGGCACGTTGTAGCGCGCCTTGAAGGTTTCGACAAAGGCCAGCGGGTCTTCTACGTCGTGGCTTTCGATCTCGACGCCATCATGGGTGATGCTCACATGGTGGTCGTGAACCCGCATGACGGTGCGGCACGGCAGGCCGATGATCGAATAACGGCCCCACTTCTCGCCGCCCTGTACCGATTCCAGCAGGTAGGAATTGGGCTCGTCGGCCAGTTTCAAGTAGATCGACAGCGGCGTGTCGAAGTCGGCCAGGGTTTCGCAGGCCAGGGGGATACGGTTATAGCCGGCAGCGGCCAAACGCAGGAATTCTTCGCGGATCATGTGTGCCTCGTGGCGTGAGGGTCTAACAGTCAGGTATGCAAACGTGCCGCAGTGCGCGGCCGGAATCAGTCAGGCGCGCCAACGCCAGCGGGCCAGGGCCTTGATGACTTTCATCCAGAGTTTGCGAGTGACCACCACGATGGGATTTCCAGAAGGGGACGGATCGGTGTCGGGCAACGTTATCTCAGCGCCCGCTCCCAAGCAACCGGGGATTAGCAATCGCAGGTCATCAATCACCAGCGACGGCGACTCTTCGGCGATGGGCCGGCCATGGTTATAGCCATAGCTCAAGGCTACGCACTGCACGCCAGCCGCCTTTGCCGCCAGCACATCGCTGCGCGAATCGCCGACAAACAGCGACTGCGACGCCGGAATATTCGCCATTTTCATCACGAAAAACAGCGCCGCCGGGTCGGGTTTCTTCTGCGGCAATGTATCGCCACCGATGATCCAGCGGAAATACCGGCCGATTTTCATCTGGTCCAACAGCGGCGCGACAAAGCGCTCCGGCTTGTTGGTGATAAGGGCCATTTCCACACCCTGCTTGCTCAGCCATTTGAGGGTGTCGCGCACGCCGGGGTAGACCACGGTCAGTTCGTGGCCGTCTTCATAGGCGGCGTTGAACAGTTCCAGGGCGTGCTCGGCCTCGACCTCATCGACACCGTCGGCCTCGATATCATTGGCCAAGGCCCGGCGCACCAGCATCTGCACGCCGTTGCCGACCCACGTGCGCACGGCCTCGATCGCCACCGGCTTGCGCCCCAGCTTGAGCAGCATCTCGTTCACCGCGGCGGCAAGATCTGGCACCGAGTCGATCAGGGTACCGTCCAGATCGAACATCACCAGCCGTGGCAGCTTGCCGGGGAACAGCTGCTCGAAGCCGCTCATGGACGTGCCAGCGCTAGCTCGGCGCGCATCTTGTCGATGACGTCCTGGTAGTTCGGGGCGTTGAAGATCGCCGAGCCGGCGACAAAGGTGTCGGCGCCAGCGGCGGCGATTTCGCGGATGTTGTTGACGTTGACCCCACCGTCGATTTCCAGGCGGATATCACGGCCAGACGCATCGATCAGCGCGCGGGCTTCGCGCAGCTTGTCGAGGGTGCCGGGGATGAACTTCTGCCCGCCGAAACCTGGGTTGACGCTCATCAGCAAGACCATGTCGACCTTGTCCATCACGTACTTGAGCACGTCCAGCGGCGTCGCCGGGTTGAACACCAGGCCCGCCTTGCAGCCGCCTTCGCGGATCAGTTGCAGGCTGCGATCCACGTGCAGCGTGGCTTCCGGGTGGAAGGTGATGTAGGTCGCGCCGGCTTCGATGAAGTCACCGACGATGCGGTCCACCGGGCTGACCATCAGGTGCGCGTCAATCGGCGCGGTGACGCCGTACTTGCGCAGCGCCGCGCAGACCATCGGGCCGATGGTCAGGTTGGGCACGTAGTGGTTGTCCATGACATCGAAGTGCACGAAGTCGGCGCCAGCGGCCAACACGTTGTCCACTTCCTCACCCAGGCGGGCGAAGTCGGCGGAGAGAATCGATGGAGCAATTACGAAGGGCTGCATGACGCACCTTTTCTGAGCTAAATCACGATGGCGCGCATTGTATACCGCATGCTTTGCCGCGCGCACCGTGACCTGGCTCAATGGCTAGTAGGCAGCCCGGTAGATTTTCTCGATATCGGCCGCGCTGAGCTTGCGCGGATTATTGCGCATCAGCCGCTCAATGCCCGCCGCTTCGCTGGCCATGGCGGGGATTGCCTCCTCGGGCACGCCGAAGCTGCGCAGCCCCGCCGGGATCTCCACTGCGGCACACAGTCGCGTCATCGCCGCGACGGCCTGGTCGGCCGCATCATTGACACTCAGGCCGCTGACGTTCACGCCCATGGCCTGGGCAATCTCCTGCATGCGCTCCACGCAGGCCTGCTTGTTCCAGTGCATCACGTAGGGCAGCAGCAAGGCATTGCTCACGCCATGGGCGATATTGAAACGCCCGCCCAGCGGGTACGCCAACGCATGCACCGCGCCGACCCCGGCATTGCCGAAGGCCATACCGGCCATCAGGCTCGCCGTGGCCATATCGTCGCGGGCCTGCAGGTTGGACGGGTTGGCGTAGGCCTTGGGCAGCGCCTTGGCGATCAGCTTGATTGCGCCAATGGCCAGCGCGTCGGTGATCGGCGAAGCATTCAGCGACAGATACGACTCGATGGCATGCACCAGCGCATCCACGCCACTGGCGGCGGTCACGCTGCGCGGACAGGTGAGGGTCATTTGCGGGCTGATGAGCGCGACGTCCGGCAACAGGTAGTCGCTGACGATGCCTTTTTTCAGCTGCGCGGCCTTGTCGGAAAGAATCGCCACGTTGGTCACTTCCGAGCCGGTGCCGGCCGTGGTCGGAATGGCGATCAACGGCGGGCCTTTGCGCGGCACCTGGTCAACGCCGAACAAATCCGCCAGCGCCCCGTGGTAACCGGCATATGCGGCCACGCTCTTGGCAATGTCGATGGCACTGCCACCGCCCACGCCGATCAGGCCGTCATGCCCGCCCTCGCGGTACACGCGCATGCAGTCTTCGACGATGGCGATTTCTGGGTCGGGCAGCACGCGGTCGAAGATTTCATAACTGCGCTCGCCCAGGTGTTCGAGCGCCAGCGCCACGGTGCCGGACTTGACCAGCGCGGCGTCGGTGACGATCAGCGGGTTGTCCACATCCAGGCGGGTGAGTTCAGCGGCCAGTTGTTCGATGGCACCGGAGCCGGTGAGCAGTTTGTGGGCGATCTTGAATGAGGAAGTACTCATGTGCGCGGCCTCCTATTCGGAAATGGGCTGGCACAAGAGTAGCTGGAGATTCTGGGTTGCCTAGCATTCAGGTTCTGAATGGACACGGTCAATGTGGGAGCTGGCTTGCCTGCGATAGCGGTGTGTCAGCGACAGATAAGCAAGCTGGCCCA
>NZ_JANLGL010000010.1:0-58147 GCF_024655625.1 Pseudomonas sp. 18.1.10 | reverse complement strand
GCAGATGTAAATTCGCTAACTGACCCACCGCCTTCGCGAGCAAGCCCGCTCCCACATTTGATCTTCACAGTCTGACGGATCAGTGTTTAAGCGGAAACTCCTGGTCCCGCTCGGAAAGCTCCTTCCCGTCATCTGGATGCTTCCAGGTCTGTGGCTTTTCTTCCTCACGTCGCCGAGGCTGCTCAGCCTTTGGCGCTTCCCGTGGTTTCTGTTCGTCAGTCATGTCCACCTCCTGTCCTTAAGAATGGGTCGCACCTTCAAGCATAGAACAGGGCCGACCTTTTCGACGGGGCTGACAATTGATAGCCAGCACGCATCAATCCATCCAAATTTGTCACTTATCATTTCTAAATGTGTCAGCCACTATCCTAGGTCTTAGGCGAAACAAGCACTTTAAAAAGAACGCTGGAGACACAAAACCATGACTAGCCCTACCAGGCCCGACGCTGCCCGCTCGAAAGTTGGCGCGGTATTTCGCGTTACTTCGGGCAACTTCCTCGAACAGTTCGACTTCTTCCTGTTCGGTTTCTACGCCACCTACATCGCTGCCGCGTTCTTCCCCGCCGCTAATGAGTTTGCGTCATTAATGATGACCTTCGCCGTGTTTGGCGCGGGCTTCCTGATGCGTCCACTGGGCGCGATCATTCTGGGTGCCTACATCGATGACGTCGGCCGCCGCAAAGGGTTGATCGTGACCCTGTCGATCATGGCCAGCGGTACGCTGCTGATCGTGCTGGTGCCGGGTTATCACACCATTGGCTTGTGGGCCCCGCTGCTGGTGCTGCTGGGCCGCTTGCTGCAAGGCTTCTCGGCCGGTGCGGAACTCGGCGGTGTGTCGGTGTACCTGGCGGAAATGGCCACCCCGGGCCGCAAAGGTTTCTACACCAGCTGGCAGTCGGGCAGCCAACAGATCTCCATCGTGGTCGCCGCCGCGCTGGGTTATGGCCTGAACGTGTGGATGGAACCTGCCGTGGTGGCCGATTGGGGCTGGCGCATTCCGTTTGCCGTCGGTTGCGTAATCATTCCGTTTATCTTTGTGCTGCGACGCAACCTGCAGGAAACCGAAGAGTTCGCCAACCGCAAGCATCGCCCGACCATGCGCGAAGTGCTGGCCACCCTGGTAACGAACTGGACCGTGGTCATCGGCGGCATGCTCATGGTGGCGATGACCACCACCGCGTTCTACCTGATTACCGTGTACGCGCCGACCTTCGGCAAGACCGTGCTGCAACTGAGCACCTCCGACGCATTGCTGGTGACCTTGCTGGTGGCCGTGTCGAACTTTGTCTGGCTGCCCATCGGCGGCACCCTGAGCGACCGCTTCGGCCGCAAGCCGGTGCTGATCGCCATGACGACGCTGACTGTTCTGACGGCTTACCCGGCGCTGTCCTTCGTGGTGAACGCCCCCAGCTTTGCCCATATGCTGGAGACCCTGCTGTGGTTCTCCTTCCTCTATGGCCTGTACAACGGCGCGATGATCCCGGCCCTTACCGAGATCATGCCGGTGGAAGTTCGCGTGGCAGGCTTCTCCCTGGCCTATAGCCTGGCGACCGCGATCTTCGGCGGCTTCACCCCGGCGATCTCCACCTGGTTCATCCACATCACCGCAGACAAGGCCTCGCCGGCCTACTGGATGATGTTCGCGGCGGCCTGCGCGCTGTGCTCGACCCTGGCCCTGTATCGCCGCGCCAACATGCGCGGCCAGGTGATGCAGGAGGCTTCGTAATGCAGCTCATGCCCCTGATGGCCCTGGCTTTCGGCGCGTTGACGCTGACGGCCCAGGCCGAAGAGCTCAAGGTGATGACTTCCGGCGGTTTCACCGCTGCCTATAAACTGCTGGGCCCGCAATACGCCCAGCAGAGTGGCGACACCTTGGACACCATCCTCGGCCCGTCGATGGGCAAGGCGCCGGAAGCGATTCCCAACCGCCTGGCCCGTGGCGAACACGCAGACGTGGTGATTATGGTCGGCTATGCCCTGGATGATTTAATCAAGCAGGGCAAGGTCGACAAGGCCTCCCGCGTGGAACTGGCGGACTCGCGCATCGGCCTGGTGGTGAAGGCCGGCGCGACCAAGCCGGCGATCGGCACCGACGCCGAGCTCAAGGCGGTACTGAGCCAGGCCAAGTCCGTGGCGTATTCGGACAGTGCCAGCGGCGTGTATGTGCAGAAGGAGTTGTTCCACAAACTCGGCATGCCGGCCAAGGGCAGCATGATCGAACGCATCCCGGTGGCCTCCGTAGTGGCCAAGGGGGACTACGAAGTCGGTCTGCAGCAGGTCGCGGAATTGTTACCGGTGCCGGGAGTGACTTACGTCGGCAAGATCCCGGAAGACGTGCAGTCCGTGACGCGTTTTGCGGCCGGTATTCCGGTCAACGCCGAACACCCGGCCGAGGCCAAGGCGCTGCTGCAATTCCTCGCCTCGCCCGCAGCGCAACCGGTGGTGCAGTCCACCGGGCTGGACTCAGTGTCACGCTGACCGAAACGGCATCTCCCGCACCAACCGCTCCAACTCCAGCGCCGCCGGTGGCAACGTCCGCCCGCGGCGCTTAATCAAGCCCACATTGCGCATCACGTGCGGCTCCACCAGCGGCACGCTGACCAGAATCGGGTGCTCGTTCGCCGGCATGGCAATCGACGGCACCATCGCCACCCCGAGCCCCGCCTCCACCAGACCGATCATGGTGGTTACGTGGTGCGTCTCGCAGATGCTCGGCTTTTTCACCCGCACGCCACGCAGCGCCTGATCCAGCAGGAAACGGTTGCCGGAGGTCTTGTCCACGCTGATGTAGTCGTGCTCGTAGGCTTCGGCCCAAGGCACGCTTGCGCGCCCGGCCAACGGGTGATCGCGGCGACAGGCCAGCACGTAGCGCTCTTGCAACAGCAGCTCGAACTCCACTTCGTCGGCCAGGCTGCCGCTGAAACTCACGCCGAAATCCGCCTCGCCACTTTCCACCGCATTGCACACCTCGCCGGCACTGGCATCCAGCACACGCACGCGAATCTTCGGATACAGCTTGTGGAATTCGGAAATCACGTGGGGCATGAAGTAATACGCGGTAGACGGCACACAGGCGATGGTGACATTGCCCATGCGCGTGGAGGCCACATTACTGATGCCCATCAAGGCAATGTCGAGGTCATCCAATAATCTTTCCACTTGCGGGAGAAAAGCGCGTCCCACCATGGTCAGACTCACACGCCGGGTCGTGCGCTCGAACAACTTCACGTCCAGGGCCGATTCCAGCTTTTCGATGCGTCGGCTCAGCGCCGGCTGGGAGATGCGAATCGCCTCGGCGGCGCCGCGAAAGCTGCCTTTGTTCACCACGGCGCGGAAGGCTTGGAGGTCGTTGAGGTCGAAGTTGATGATCACGGGGGGTCACTGGCTGATCGAGGGAATATAACTATAGTAACCGAGCCCCAGCGCCCTCGCGCAGTGCGCCCGTGTGCGTCAAGCGACGGGCACCTTCGAAACAAATTAAAACAGTTGAAATTAGTATAAATTGCGCAGCACCTCATAGGCATCCAAGGAGCTTTCCCCATGGCAACACTTCACGCGAACACCGTCAGCGCACTACAGGCCAGCAAGTCTGAATTGTCGACAGCCTGGGTCAAAAGCCTTGAAGCCTCCGGAGCCACGCGCAACCTTAAAGAAGAAGACATCAAACAGCAGGCCAACGAGTTTCTCAGCCTGCTGACCGGTGTGCTGCAACACAGTGGTTCGCAAAACATCAACCAGGAATGCTGGGCAGAGACCCGGGTGTTCCTGGAAAAACTCTCCCACAGCCGCGCATTGCTCGGGCATGACTCCCAGCAAACCGCCAGTTTCATCTTTGCCCTCAAAGGCCCGCTGTTCGCCTTGCTGCAACGCGAATACGCCGCGCAACCGGCGCAATTGGCCGAACAGCTGTGGGAGATTTCCGAACTGCTGGATGCCCTGGGCATGCACACCATCCGCACCTTCCAGAAGTCCCGCGAGTCGGTAATCAAGCGCCAGCAGGAAGAACTGCTGGAGCTGTCCACCCCGGTGGTGAAACTGTGGGATGGCGTACTGGCGCTGCCGATGATCGGCACCCTGGACTCCCAGCGCACCCAAGTGGTCATGGAGTCGCTGCTGCAGCGCATCGTCGACACCGGCGCGGAAATTGCCATTATCGACATCACCGGCGTACCGACCGTCGACACGCTGGTGGCCCAGCACCTGCTCAAGACGGTCACGGCCATCCGCCTGATGGGCGCTGACTGCATTATCAGCGGTGTACGCCCGCAAATTGCCCAGACCATCGTGCATCTGGGCCTCGACCTTCAGGGCGTCATCACCAAGGCCAACCTGGCGGACGCCCTGGCCCTGTCGCTCAAGCGCCTGGGCGTTACCGTAACCAAGGCCGTTTGAGTATGGAGCGCATCCCTATTCTGCAAATGGGCGAGTTCTTGCTCGTGACCATTCAAGTGGACATGCACGACCAACTCGCACTGACCTTGCAGGACGACTTGTCTGAACGCATCAGCCGCACCTCGGCGCGCGGTGTGTTGATCGACATCTCGGCGCTGGACATGGTCGACTCGTTCATCGGCCGCATGATCGGCACCATCTCCGGCCTGTCGCGCATCATGGACGCCCAGACGGTGCTGGTGGGCATGCAGCCCGCCGTGGCCATTACCCTGGTGGAACTGGGCATGACCTTGCCAGGGGTCGCCACTGCGCTGAATGTCGAGCGCGGCATGAAACTGCTGCGCGACCGGGTAGAACACTCATGACCCCAGCCAGCAGCGGCACCCATCCCGTGCTGATAGAACAGGACGTTGTGCTGGCTCGACAATTGGTACGCAAACTGGCCCAGGACTGCGGCATGCGCTTGATCGACCTGACCAAGCTGGTCACGGCAGTGAGCGAGTTGGCGCGCAACACGGTGGTCTACGGCGGTGGCGGTTACATGGACTGGGCGGTGATCGAGAAAGACCATCGCACCGGCGTGCGCCTGACCTTTCGCGATGAAGGCCCCGGGATTCCCGACCTCAAGCTGGCGATGACCGACGGTTGGACGTCCGGGAGCGGCCTGGGCCTGGGACTCACCGGGGCCAAGCGCCTGGTGGAAGAGTTTGAGCTGGATACCGCGCCAGGCCAGGGTACCCGCGTGACGATCACCCGATGGGCCTGAACATTCCCAGTGCCCTGACGCACGTATTGTTGATTGAAGACACAAGCCAGATCGGCCACGCTCGGCGAACGGCGCAAAAGCTCGCCGAACAATTGGGCTTCGACGAAGCCGATGCCGGACGCGTGGCCTTGGTGGCCACGGAACTGGCCAGCAATATCCTCAAGCATGCCGAGCATGGCGCGCTGCACCTGCGGGCCACGGGCAACGGCGGCGTGGAGCTGCTGGCGGTCGACCGCGGCCAGGGCTTTGAGTTGAATAACTGTCTGGTGGACGGTTTTTCCACCGGCGGCACCCAAGGCATTGGCCTGGGCGCCATCTCGCGCCAGGCCCAGGTTTTCGATGTGCACGCAAACCCGCGTGGCACGGCGATCCTGGCCAGGTTGTGGCCGCGTAACGCGCCAGTGAACGATGTTCGCTACGGCGTCAGCCAGCATTCCCTGCACAACGACCCCCACTGCGGCGATGCCTGGCACTTGGCAATCGAGCCTGGCCGGTTCAGCGTACTGGTGGCCGACGGCCTGGGCCACGGTGAGCTGGCGGAGCACGCCGCCAAGGCCGGGGAACAGGTGTTCGCACAGGCGGCCTTCGTCGATGCGACGGTGTTGATGAACGACATGCATGTCGCCATGGGCGGCACCCGTGGCGGCGCCATGGCCGTGGCCCAATACGATGCTCTCGCGGATAACCTGCGCTTTACCGGCGTGGGCAATATCGGCGCCAGCCTGATCGGCCCGGACAAGTCGCGCGGACTAGCGTCTCACCCCGGCATTGTCGGCGTGCAATTTCGCAAGGCACACCCCTTCGACTACGCTCAAGTGGCGGGCCAGTTGCTGATCCTCTACAGCGACGGCCTGCAATCACGCTGGAATCTTTCGGATTACCCCGGGCTCGCCCACCGCCATCCGGCCCTGATCGCCGCCATCCTGCACCGTGACTTCTGTCGCGGCCGGGATGACGTTACCGTCTTCGTGATTGCCCTGGAGGCCATTGATGGCTGAAACCACCGCCTCGCTCACCGCGCAAATCGAGCGCCTGCGCCAAGAGGCAGACGCCCTGCGCACGGAATTGGACGAGACCAACCAAGGCGTGTTGGCGTTGTATGCCGAACTGGACACCCAGGCCGACCAACTGCGCCAGGCGTCGGACCTCAAGAGCCGTTTTTTGTCGTACATGAGCCATGAGTTTCGCACCCCCCTGGGTTCGATCCTGAGCATCACCAGCCTGCTGGCCGATGAGCTGGACGGCCCATTGAGCCCGGAACAGCACACCCAGGTCGGGTTTATCCGCAGCTCCGCAGGGGAATTGCGCGAAATGGTCGACGACTTGCTCGACCTGGCCAAGATCGAAGCCGGGCGCATCACCATCTCCCCGGCGTGGTTCGATATGTTCGACCTGTTCTCGGCCTTGCGCGGGATGTTCCGCCCGATTGCCGATGCGTCGTCGGTGGACTTGATCTTCGAAGAGCCCTCCGGCCTGCCCAAGCTCTACACCGATGACAAGAAGCTGGCGCAGATCCTGCGCAACTTTATCTCCAACGCGCTGAAATTCACCCAGCACGGCGAAGTGCGGGTGTCGGCGCGCATGGAAAACGCGCATGAAATCCGCTTTGCGGTGCAGGACACCGACCTGGGCATCCCCGCCGAACTGCATAACAACCTGTTTGAGGATTTTTCCCAAATCGACTCGCCGCTGCAAAAACGCCTGCGCGGCACGGGCCTGGGGCTGTCGTTGTGCAAGCGCTTTGGCGAACTGCTCGGTGGTCGGGTGGGGGTGGAAAGTACCCTGGGCGCAGGCTCGCTGTTCTTTGTGATCATTCCTTTTTCCATTGCCAGCGAGAAAGTCGATGAAACGTGAGATTCAGTTACTGATCGTCGACGACAACGCCGCCACGCGCTACGCCTTGCGGCGGCGCCTGGAACGTCATCACTACCAGGTATTGGAGGCCGGCACTGGCCAGGAAGGCCTGGACCTGATCGCCTCGGCAACCATTGACGCGCTGATCCTGGACGTGAATCTGCCGGACATGAGCGGCTTCGATATCGTGCGCCGCCTGCGCGCCGACCCCACCACCGCCCCCCTGCCTGTGGTGCACGTGTCAGCCGCCTCCATCGAGACCGGCGATATCATCACCGGCCTGGACGCCGGGGCCGACGCCTACCTGATTCACCCGATCGATCCCGAGGTGCTGTTGGCAACCTTGCGCACCTTGCTGCGGGTACGGGACACCGAATACGCGCTGCGCGAGAGCGAGGCACGGTTTCGCGAGATCTTCTTCAATATCAGCGCGCCGATTGCGGTAATGGATGCGCAATTGAAGGTTCACGAATGCAACCACGCCTTCGCCCAGCTGATTCACGACAACCTCAACCCGGACGCCCTGCTCGAATGCTTCGCGGCCGATCAATACTCGGTCATTCAGGAACTGTGCCTGCGCCTCACGGCCGGTGAGCGCTGGAAGGGCACGTTGCAGATGACCGTCGATGGTCAGTTGCGGGAAACCGAATGGCAGATTTCGCCCTACCGCCGTGCCGACCTGAGCTTGGTGTTTGTCGAGGACGTGACCGAACATCGCCATCGCGAACGCCACCAGCAGGCCGAACTGGCCAACGCGGCCAGCCAGTTGGCGCGCACTGAAGCGCAGTTGCTCCAGGCGCAGAAGATGGACGCCCTGGGCAAGCTCACCGGCGGTATCGCCCATGACTTCAATAACCTGCTGACGGGGATCATCACCAGCCTGGAACTGATAAAAAGGCGCATCGACAGCCAGCACACCGAGAAAGTCCTGGGTTATGCCGACGCCGCCCTTAGCTCAGCCTTGAGCGCCGCCGGCCTGACCAACCGCCTGCTCGCTTTCGCCCGCCAGCAGCCGTTGGACACGAGGCCCATCGATATCAACGCGCATATCGGCTCGCTGGAGGAGTTGCTGGTGCGCACCATTGGCGAAAATATCGCCCTGAAGCTGGAGCTCACCACACACCCCGCCGTGGCCATGGTGGACCCGATCCAACTGGAAAGCGCGGTATTGAACCTGGTGATAAACGCCAGGGATGCATTGCCCCAGGGCGGCAATATCTGGGTCACGACGTACCCTGCGTATTCCAACGGCAACCTCAAGCTGGAAAACGGTCCTTACGTGGCCTTGTCGGTACGGGACAACGGCGTGGGCATCGAACACAGCGTGATCGATAAAGTCTTCGACCCCTTCTTCACCACCAAGCCCGTGGGCCAGGGCACCGGGCTGGGCCTGTCGACCATCTACGGTTTTGCACGGCAATCCGGCGGCGATGCGCAAATCCGCAGCGTGACCCGTCAGGGTACCGAAGTGACCATCATGCTGCCCGCCGCCGAAGGGCCCGTTACCCCGACCACCAAAACCTTGGCGCCGCCAGGCGTAAACAACGGTGAACATATCCTGATCGTCGAAGACATGCCGTCGGTGCGCAGCTTTGTTGCCGAAGTACTGATCGATGCCGGCTACGTATGTAGCTTGGCAGCCGATGGCGACGAGGCCATTGCCCTGTTGCGCGCTGAACCTACGATCAAATTGTTGCTCACCGATGTGGGCCTGCCCTATATGACCGGCCGCGAACTGGCAGACCACGCCCGAAGCTTGCGCGATGACTTGCCGGTGCTGTTCATGACCGGGTACGCCGAGAATGCGGCGAACCGCCAGAACTTTCTGGGTGAACGCATGGACCTGATTACCAAGCCGTTTCATATCGATGAGCTGCTGGAAAAAATCCGCCAGGGCCTGGAACCCCGGCCCTGAACCTGGTTGGCAGGGAACAAAGACGCGTGAAGTTGTGGAGCAGGCTTGATAGGGTGTTCGGCCTTGCGACTGACCACTGGCTTTGATCGATGACCCGACCGTTAAACAAGCACAGCGCGCTGCGATTCTCGCTGTGCGCTTTTGGCCTGCTGTGCGTGGCAACCTTAGGCTTTTTCGCCTGGCAGAGTTACTACCCCGTCAGCGCAGCGGCGGGGTGGAAGGTGCGGGTGGTGCACGCCGATGTGCCCAAGGCCGCGTCCTTGATGCCCGAGGCGGACGGCTCGCTGGTGGTCAGCCAGGAACTCGACAAGGGCAAGGGCAGCATCGTGCGCATCCACCCCGACGGATCGCGTGAGGTGGTGGTGGCCCACCTGTCAAAACCCGACGGCATGGTGCCAACCCGTGGCGGTTGGGTGTTCAGCCAGGAGTCCGCCGACTTGCCCGTCAGTTTCTACAAGGACGGCGTGGTTACCGAACTGTTCAAGGGTGACAGCGTGCAAGGTCTGTGGGTCGAGGGCGACGATCTGTATGCCATCGAAGATCGCAAGCCGGCCGGGCGCCTGCTGCGTTACCGCTGGAGCGACCAGTCGCTGAGCGTAGTGCGCGACCAGGTGCAGGAAGGCGAAGCCATCGTGCGCTGCACGGACGGGCGCCTGCTCTACAACGAAAAAAACAAGGGCGTGGTGCGCGAGCTGACCGCCGACGGCAGCGACCCGGTGGTGCTGAGCAACTTGAACCAGCCGACCTTCCTGATGTGCGACGAGCGCGGGCTGTGGATCAACGAAGACGCCACGCATCGCGCGCGGTTGCTGCTGATTGATAAGCAGGGGCGCCAGCAGACCATTCTGTCGTTCCTCAAAGCCCCCCAGTCGATTGTGCCGAGCGGGCGTGGGACGTATCTGGTGGCCGAGGGTGGGAGGAGTCGGGTGTTGGAGTTGACGCCTGAGTAGCGGCGGCCCGCGGCGCAGATCACGGCGGCTGACATTGCGACGCTGGCTAGGTGTCAGCGTTTCGCTGGCGCAAGTGGGAAACGAGTAGTCATAAATATCAATAAGTTATTTGTGCTACTCACGAGCACAACACCGGCGAACGACAATACTGAGAACGTCGAAAACTTCTCCCCAAGTCGGTTTGAAATGGAAAAAACTCTACTCGCTTTTGTACTGTTCACCTGCCTGGCTGGCTGTGTCGGTGCGCAACTTTCAGTTCCCGATCAAAAAAACGAAGCCGTTCCAGATCACCGGGAATCATCCGCGAAAGAAACCGAACGCGAATGGTGTGGCATGACCCTTTGGGTTGGGTTGCCACTTCCGTTGAAACTGCCCGTTTGCCACTCACGACCGCCTCCGTCCTACCTGTACGCATGCGGCCCTTTCATGTTCCTGGGGCCGATCATGCATAGCTACGAGGGAAATTTCTTATGTGGAAAATTTCTTTGATAGCTACAGGCAACAAGAAAAAATGGCTGTACTAGCCCCCCCGCTTGCACAAGTCCCATCGCGGGACTAGGATCCTCCAATGAGAATTATCGCGATCAGCCAACTCAAGGCGTTTTGGCAGAAGTACCCTGATTCTGAACAGCCACTACTCGCCTGGATAGACGAAGCAAAAAACGCCGACTGGTCCGACCCGACAGACATCAAGGAGCAGTTTCGAAACGCCAGCATTCTCAAGAGCCGAAGGGTTGTCTTCAATATCAAAGGCAACGATTACCGGCTTGTGGTCGCTGTGGCTTACCGCTACGGAGCCCTCTATATCAAGTTTGTCGGCACGCATAAGCAGTACGACACGATAGACGCCGATACCGTTGAAACGGAGTAACCCATGAATATCCGACCTATCCACACTGAGCAGGACTACAAAGACGCGCTCAAGTCTGTTTCCCCGCTATTCGACAATGAGCCCGAGCCCGGCACACCGGAGGGTGATTATTTTGATGTAATGATCACCTTGATCGAGGCCTATGAGGCGAAACACTTCCCCGTGGACCTCCCTAACCCGGTCGATGCCATTCGTTTCAGAATGGAACAATCCGGGCTATCGGCAGCCGATCTTGTGCCTGCGATTGGTCGTCAAAACCGGGTGTATGAGGTGCTGAATGGCAAACGAGCACTGACATTGCCAATGATCTGGAAGCTGCACGAAATGTTTGGAATTCCTGCCGAAAGCCTGATAAAGCCGGTAAAACACGTCCCGGGGTAGATGTGGAAACGATGCCTCCGGTTTGTATTGGGTCAAGTCCCCTCCCCAATTACCAATCCAACAATTGGCGCACTTCGCAAGTCAACTGGCCCCCTCTTGCTAGTGTAGAAGCCCCCTCCTTCGACCATCCTTCGTGCACTGGCTAACTCAAGCGTCCCCCACGAAGAGGTGTTCACATGTCCAAGATCTGGTTTATCACCGGCAGTTCCCGTGGCCTTGGCCGCGCCATTACCGAGGCAGCGTTGCGCGTCGGTGATCGTGTGGTTGCCACGGCACGCAATCTGCGCCAATTGGATGATTTGGTCGCCGAGTACGGCACGGCGATTTTCCCCGTGCAGTTGGACGTGACCGACAACCAACAGGTCTTGCACGCTGTCGACGCTGCGGTGTCGCGTTTCGGCCGCCTGGATGTGGTGGTCAACAATGCAGGCTACGGCGATTTGGCGTCGGTTGAAGATGTGACGCTGGACGATTTCAAGGCGCAGATCGAGACCAACCTGTATGGCGTGGTACAGGTGACCAAGGCCGTGGTGCCGGTGTTGCGCGGCCAGGGCAGCGGGCACATCTTTCAGGTATCGTCCGTGGGCGGGCGTATTGGCATGGCGGGGCTCGCGGCTTATCAGAGCGCGAAGTGGGCCGTCAGCGGTTTTTCGACCGTGCTGGCGCAAGAGGTAAGCCCGCTGGGGGTGCAAGTGACGGTGTTGGAGCCGGGCGGCATGCGCACAGACTGGGCAGGCTCTTCCATGACCATCCGACCGATCAGCGAGCCTTACCAGCAAAGCGTCGGCTTCCTGGTTGACCTGCTCAACTCCCCTGGCATTCTACCGACCAGCCCGGCGCGGGTTGCCGAGATCGTGATTGAATTGGCGCTGGCCAACGATGCTCCCCTGCGCCTGCTGATCGGCAGCGATGCCGTGCACTACGCCGCCATAGCGGCGGAAGACTTGGCCGCCTCCGACGAAAAATGGCGTGATCTCAGCGTGTCGGCCTCTGACTGACTTGATCGTTTGAAACAAAAGGTGACCCATGCCTGACGCACGCCAATCGCGCTTCACTATTTCGGACGTCTTCTGGCAGGCCCTGAAAGCCATCGGCCTCGAGCCAGCGGCGGTGTTGCGTCAGGCCCGGCTGCCCGGCACGCTCAACTTGCATGCACACAGGGACCGTCGCCAAGTCAGTACCGAGGAGTTTTTCCGTTTGTGGGAAGCCGTCGCGGCGCTCAATCCGAACCCGGCCGCCGCGATCCTGATGGTCACCCAACTGGATAGCGCCACACTGCCACCCTCCAGCTTTGTGGCATTTATCGCCCGCGACTTTCGCGATGGCTTGCACCGCCTCGCACGTTTCAAGCAGCTGTGCACACTTGAACGCTTACAGGTCACAGAAACAGGCACCACCTGCACCGTCACTATCGATTGGCTGCGCACCCAAGCCCCGCCTCCTACGCTTTTGATCGACGCGGCATTTGCCACATTCGTCGAGTTGGGCAGACGGGGCTCCAGGGTGCATGTCATCCCGCGCCGTGTCGAACTGGCTCGACCGCACAGCGGCGATAACGCGTTAGCCGATTTTTATGGCTGCACCGTACGCTACGGCGCCGAGCGTAATGCCCTGATATTTGACGCCGCCGATCTGAAGCGCCCTTTCCCCAGCCATAACCCCGAACTGCTCGACATGCTCAATCCGGCCCTGGTCGCCGCGTTGGCCGAAGCCACCGCGCCGTCCACCATCAGCCTTCAAGTGAAAAGCGCCCTCAAGCGCACCCTCGCCAGTGGTCGGCCGGAGATGGCCGAGGTGGCGCGGGAAATCGGCATGAGCGAGCGCACCTTGCAACGGCGTATGACCGAAGAAGGCACGAACTTCCGCCAACTGATGCTGGAAACGCGCCAGGCGATGGTGCGCCACCTGCTCAGTGAACCCTCGGTTGAAATCGACGAGATTGCCTGCCTGCTGGGCTACGAAGACACCAACTCGTTTTATCGCGCGTTTCGCGCCTGGGAGGGCACGACTCCGGCGCGCTGGCGGGCGTCATACCTCACGACGCCTCACTGAATCAGCTCACGCGAACGCAATAGCGCCTGGCCAGACACTTCGCATCGATAGCACTGATGATTACTATCGAAACGAGCGCCTGCCCGATATTCGCCAGCGATTCCTATAATCGCCCCCTGACTCCCTCCCCTCGTCTGGCTTCAGGCGACATTCATCTTGGAACCCAACCCCATGCCAAGCGCCAGCCAGGCCCCTAGCGGCCTTCCCGAACATAATCAACAAAGCGTCAAACAGCAGTGGCTGGCCATTCTCTCGGTGGCCGTGGGCGCCTTCGCCCTGGTCACTAGCGAATTTCTGCCGGTAGGCGTGCTCAACGACGTCGCCAGCGACCTCGGCATCAGTGCCGGCCATGCAGGCCTGATGGTGACACTGCCCGGCATCATGGCCGCCCTCGCCGCGCCTTTGCTGTCGGTTTTTATTGGCACCATGGATCGTCGCTACCTGCTTATCAGCCTGACGCTGATCATGATCGTCGCCAACTCGGTCGTGGCCTTCGCCAGTGACTTCAACCTGCTGCTGTTCGGACGCGTGCTGCTGGGCATCAGCATCGGCGGCTTCTGGGCCACGGCGATCGCACTCAGCGGCCGCCTGGCGCCCAAGGGCGTGGGTGTCGCGAAGGCGACCTCGATCATCATGATGGGCGTGACCCTGGCCACCGTGCTGGGCGTGCCCGTGGGTACCTGGCTGAGCGGCCTGATGGGCTGGCGCATGACCTTCCTGGTCACCGCGCTGGTGGGCGTGCCAGTGCTGCTGGCGCAAGTGTTCCTGCTGCCCCGCCTCACCCCGGAAAAGGCCATTCGTGTCAGTGACCTGCCCGCGTTGTTTATCAACCCACAAGCGCGGGTTGGATTGATCGCCGTGTTGCTGATCGGCCTGGCGCACTTTGCCGCCTACACCTACGTCGCACCTTTCTTCAAACAGAGCGCCGGCTTCGATGGCCCAACGATTGGCTCGCTGCTGCTGCTCTACGGCGTGGCTGGCGTATTGGGCAATATTTTTGCCGGCTTCGCCGCCAACCGCAGCGTGCGCAACACCTTGCTGCTGGTGGCACTGATGATCGGCACCAGCACCGCCCTGTTCCCCCACTTCGCCACCGGCATGACCGGCGCCGCGATGCTGATCGCGCTCTGGGGCTTCGCCTTCGGCGCCTTCCCGGCGTGCGCCAGCATCTGGATGTTTGTCGTCGCACCCAAGGACGTCGAACGTGGCATGCCGCTGTTCGTTGCCCTGTTCCAGGTGATTATTGCCCTGGGCTCGTTCTTTGGCGGGCGCATCGTCGACCAGATGGGCAGTGCGGTGCTGCTGAGCCTGGCCACGGTGTTGGTGGGTGCGGGGTTTGTGACGGTACTGGTGTTGGGGCGCAAGGTGAGTAATAGCTTGGTGGCTCAGCCGGCCTGAGCAGAAAGTCACCTACTAAAGGGCCTGCTGAGCTTTACGTTCAGCAGGCTTTTTTTGTTTCGGCCCATCAATATTTTGGAAAAACGTCGTAATAAGAATCCGCAGGATGAAGCTTGTGCACTCAAGCCCCTGGGCTAGCCTCGAAAGAGTCGCCGACGTGGCGACAGGCTAATAAGGAGCTTGTATGCCAACAAAGTATCGTGACGCGGTTACAGGGGAATATGTGACAGAGGGAGAGGCCAAGAAGCGACCGAGGGAAACGGTGAAGGAAACGGATAAAAAGCCTTCGGCAAAGCCTAGGGACAAGAAATAGATTGATCGTTCCCATGCTCTGCGTGGGAATGCTCACTGTGACGCTCTGCGTCACCATTGCGCAGGGCCTGAGTCTGGCGCTGCCTGGCGGGACGCGGAGCGTCCCAAGAGGCGTTCCCACGCGGAGCGTGGGAACGATCAACAAAAAAGCCCCGTAGCTTATTCAGCTACGGGGCTTTTTCTATGTAATGGCGGAGAGATAGGGATTCGAACCCTAGGTACCGGTGAAGGTACAACGGATTTCGAATCCGTCCCATTCGGCCACTCTGGCATCTCTCCAACGGCGCGCATCATAACAGCGTGGTTCAGGAAAGCAAAGCTCGAAACGAGATTTTTTTCCGTGCTATCAGATGCTTGCGTCGATTAAAGCGGTACGCCGAGACGATTGGCGACTTCTTCGTAAGCTTCGATGACGTCACCGAGGCCTTGGCGGAAGCGGTCTTTGTCCATCTTCTTCTTGGTGTCCTTGTCCCACAGGCGGCAGCCGTCCGGGCTGAATTCGTCGCCCAGGACGATGGAGCCGTCGTGGAATACGCCGAATTCGAGTTTGAAGTCCACCAGCAGCAGGCCGGCGTCGTCGAACAGCTTGCTCAGCACGTCGTTGACCTTGAGGGACAATTCCTTCATGCGCGCCAGTTGCTCAGCGGTGCCCCAACCGAACGCCACGACGTGGGATTCGTTGATGAACGGGTCGCCCTTGGCGTCGTCCTTCAGGAACAGTTCGAACGTGTAAGGATTGAGCTTGAGGCCCTCTTCCACGCCCAGGCGCTTGACCAGGCTGCCGGCGGCGTAGTTACGCACGACGCATTCGACCGGGATCATGTCGAGCTTCTTCACCAGGCACTCGTTGTCGCCCAGCAGTTTGTCGAATTGGGTCGGAATACCGGCCTCTTCGAGTTTCTGCATGATGAAGGCGTTGAACTTGTTGTTCACCATGCCCTTGCGGTCCAGCTGTTCGATGCGCTTGCCGTCGAACGCCGAGGTGTCGTTGCGAAACAGCAGGATCAGGCGGTTGGCGTCGTCGGTCTTGTACACCGACTTGGCTTTGCCGCGGTAGAGTTCTTCACGTTTTTCCATGATGGGCTCCGCTTTGAGTGAGGTGGGCTAGGCGATGTGTCGCCAGTCGAGCCCTGAATCTTGATCGGCCAGTTGCAGCCAGTCCGGGTCGCACCCGAGGGTGTCGACAAAACATTGCCGGGCAAGCGTCGGCAGGTTGTTCTTGCTGCTCAAGTGGGCCAGGACCAGGTGTTGCAGGTCTTGCCAGCCCAACTCGTACACCAGGTACGCCGCCTGGTGGTTGTTCAAATGTCCCAGTTCGCCGCCAACCCGTTGCTTGAGAAAGCGCGGGTAATGACCACGCGCCAGCAGGTCTCGACAGTGGTTGGACTCGATCATCAACGCATCGAGGTCACGGTAACCGTCCAGTACCTTGGAACAGTAGGAACCCAGGTCGGTAAGCACGCCGAAACGTCGCTCTCCGCCACTGAAGACATACTGCGTCGGTTCATGGGCATCGTGGGCGACGGCAATCACATCAATGCTCAAGGCACCGATTTGCAGTTGCTCACCACCGGCCAGGAAACCTGCGGGTTCTATGGGTTTGCGCATCCCGCGCAAGGTGCCGCGACTGAGGTACACCGGAAGATTGTAGCGCCGAGACAGCAAACCCACGCCATGCACGTGGTCGGCATGTTCGTGGGTCACCAGTATCGCGCTCAGCTGCGCGGGGTGAACCCCCAGGCGCAGCAGGCGTCGCTCGGTCTCTTTCAAGGAGAAACCACAATCCACCAGCACATACGTGTCGTCATGTGCGACCAGCGTGCCGTTCCCTTGGCTACCGCTGCCGAGAACGGCAAAACGCATCGGATCAGCCCAGGTTGTCCTGAATCACACCCAACACTTTGCGCGCTGTTTCAGCTGGCGCGACGGTATTGATGTTTTTCTCGACGGTGACTTGCACGCTTTCGCCAACCTTGCTCAAACGAACCTGGTAGCGCTCGGCGCGGGTCTCGACTTCTTCCTTGGTCGGCTTGCTGCCGAACAGCTTGCCGAAGAAACCTGGCTCGTCGTCTTTACGCTCGGCCTTTTCGGCCACGTTGATGTAGTAGAGGCCCAGGCTGCGGTTGATGTCTTCAACACGCCAAGGGCCCTGCTCCAGGGCGCGACCTACGCTGGCCCAGGCACGGTCGAGGTCTTCGCCGAGGTTCAGCACCACGTTGCCGCTGCCGTCTTCGGTGAGGCTGACACGGCTCGGGGTGTCGTAGTCACGCGCGGCGAGCAGGGAAACCGAACCGCCCTTCTCGGAGATACGGCTCATGCTGGCCAGCATCTCGTCAACCAATGCCGAGTCGACACCGGTGTTGACCGAACGGTTGGTGAAATCAACATTGGCCGTGCTGCCGGCAGGACGCTCGGCGCTGACCACGTAGACTTCACTGGTATTACGCTGCACGCCTGGCTCGATGCGCACACGCACACGGGCTTCGCTGTCGGCGGCGACACCACCGGCTTGCAGGCGCTTGGCCATGGTGGCGGACAGTTCGCTGCCCTGCTGCCATGCCGTGGTGAACTCGCCAGTCTGCGGGCGCTGCTGGTCGATGCGGAAACCGTTGTCCTGGAAGAACTGTACGGCCACCGGCCAGACTTCGGCAGGTGGACGCTGCGCTACGATCCAGCGCGAATCACCGCTTTTTTGCAGGCTGTAGTCGCTGGCATCCGCCACGGCCGAGATCGGCTGTGGACGTGGCACGACGTACTCACCCTTGGTGGTGTCGTCGGCAACGTTGCGCGGGATCGGCAGCAACGGGTCAAGGCGCTTGGCGACGTTGACGTCCGGCGGCAATTGCATCGGTTTGGTTGCTTGTGCTTCCAGGTAATCGCTGCCGCGGTCACGGAAGTAGCCTTCCGGGCCCCAGATCCAACCGCAGCCACTGGTGCTGGAGATAATCAAGGCAAGTGCGGAAAGTCCGGCCAATCGCTTCATGCGTAGTGCTTCCTCAATTAAACCAGGACGCCGGACTGGCGCAGGGCCTGTCGCAGCGGTTCGTGACAGGCTTCACTGAGACGGGTGAGCGGCAGACGGATACCGTCCGGCATCAGGCCCATTTCAGTCAGCGCCCATTTCACGGGAATAGGGTTGGATTCGATAAACAGTGTCTTGTTGAGCGGCATCAGCTTCTCGTGGATCGCACGCGCGGTCACGGCGTCACCGGCGATGGCGGCGGCGCACATTTCGCTCATGGCACGTGGGGCCACGTTGGCGGTCACGGAGATGTTGCCCTTGCCGCCCAGCAGGATCAGCTCGACCGCCGTGGCGTCGTCACCGGAATACAGCAGGAAATCGCTGCTCACACCGGCCAGGATGTCCTTGGCGCGCTGCAGGTCGCCGGTGGCTTCCTTGATACCGATGATGTTCGGCACGGTGGACAGGCGGATCACGGTCGCGGCTTGCATGTCGCACGCGGTGCGGCCTGGAACGTTGTAGAGGATCTGCGGGATATCAACGGCTTCGGCAATGGTGCGGAAGTGTTGGTACAGGCCTTCCTGGGTCGGCTTGTTGTAGTACGGGGTCACCAGCAGGCAGGCATCGGCGCCGGCCTTCTTGGCGTTTTTGGTCAGCTCGATCGCTTCACGCGTCGAGTTGGCGCCCGTACCGGCGATCACGGCAATGCGGCCCGCAACGCGCTTGACCACGAATTCGATGACCTGAATGTGTTCTTCCACATCGAGGGTGGCCGATTCACCTGTGGTGCCGACGGCCACAATGGCGTTGGTGCCTTCTTGCAGGTGGAAGTCCACCAGTTTGCCCAGGCTGTCCCAGTCGAGATGACCTTGTGCATCCATGGGTGTGACCAGTGCCACCATACTGCCCGCAATCATGCAACCGCTCCTGCCGGAAAAAGAGAGCCGTAATGGTACTGGCGCCAAGATGCTTGCACAAGCGAAGTACCGCCTGAGGATGCGTTCTGGCGCAACTTAACGACGGGCAATGCCATCATTGGGCCAAAGCCTGCCTTCAAGAGGGTCGAAATCCAGCCGTTCACGCAATGAAAACGCCACCTCCTAGCCCTTGGCTGCGCTTTTCGCTACCCTTCAGCCTTTGATCGATACAGCCCACGCGGTATCGACCGCTCATCGCTTTAGGAAGGCTGCATGTCCACCCCCACAGTTCGCGAACAATTCCTTGTTATCAGTGCCCTCGGCGCCAACCCCATGGAGCTGACCAACGTCCTGTGCCGCGCCAGCCATGAGAACCGCTGCGCCGTCGTGACCTCCCGCCTGACCCGCCACGGCGAGTGCAGTGCACTGGTCTTGCAGATCTCCGGTTCCTGGGACGCCCTGGCGCGCCTGGAAACCGGCCTGCCTGGCCTGGCCAAGAAACACGATTTCACCGTCAACGTGGTGCGCAGCGCCGCCCTGGAAAACCGCCCGCAGGCCCTGCCCTATGTGGCCTATGTCAGCTCGGCCTACCGCTCGGACATCGTCAACGAGCTGTGCCAGTTCTTTATCGACCATAACGTCGAACTGGAGAACCTGACCTGCGACACCTACCAGGCGCCACAAACCGGCGGCACCATGCTCAATGCGACGTTCACCGTCACCTTGCCGGCCGGTGTGCAGATCAGCTGGTTGCGCGATCAGTTCCTGGACTTCGCCGATGCGCTGAACCTCGACGCACTGATCGAGCCTTGGCGCCCTCAGAACCCAATGTAAGGAACGCTCCATGCCGGTTGTCATCGACACACCCGTAGCCGATTTCGAAGCCCAGGCCACCAGCGGCCAGACCTTCAGCCTCGCCGCCCTCAAGGGCAAGCAAGTGGTGATCTACTTCTACCCGAAGGACAGCACGCCGGGCTGCACCACCGAAGGCCAGGGTTTCCGCGACAGGTACGCGGCATTCAAGGCGGCCAATACTGAAGTGTTTGGCGTGTCGCGGGACAGCGTGAAGTCCCACGAGAACTTCAAGGCCAAGCAGGAGTTCCCCTTCGAGCTGATCAGCGACAAGGACGAAGCGGTTTGCCAGCTGTTTGATGTGATCAAGCTGAAGAAGCTGTATGGCAAGGAATACCTGGGCGTGGACCGCAGCACGTTCCTGATCGATAAGGATGGCGTGCTGCGTCAGGAATGGCGCGGTGTGAAAGTGCCGGGCCACGTGGATGCTGTTCTGGCAGCAGCCCAGGCGCTGAACAAGGCATAAATTGTGGCGAGGGAGCCTGCTCCCGCTGGAGTGCGAAGCGCTCCCGGCTTTTTTGGGGCTGCTGCGCAGCCCAGCGGGAGCAAGCTCCCTCGCCACGGAGTGCCCTACCGTTACAGCAGGGGTGCTACCACGGGTTCTTGCCGTGGCCACGCATCCAGCACCGCCTTGAACAGCGTCGCCAGGGGGATCGCAAAGAACACCCCCCAGAATCCCCACAACCCGCCGAACAACAACACCGCGCAAATGATCGCCACCGGGTGCAGGTTGACCGCCTCCGAGAACAGCAAGGGCACGAGCACGTTGCCGTCCAGGGTCTGGATAATCCCGTAGACCGCCATCAGGTAGATGAACTGGTCGCTCCAACCCCACTGGAATAGCGCGATCAACGTCACCGGCACCGTCACCACCACCGCGCCCACATAGGGCACCACCACCGACAACCCCACCAGCAAGGCCAGCAGCGCGGCGTAGTTCAGGTCCAGGGCGATGAAGGCGATGTAGGTCACGCCGCCGCAGATGATGATTTCGATGACCTTGCCACGGATGTAGTTGGCGATCTGCCGGTTCATTTCCTCAGCCACTCGGGTAATCAACGCCCGTTCGCGCGGCAGGTAGCCGCGTACCCAGCGCCCGATCATGGCGCGGTCCTTGAGGAAGAAAAACACCAGGATCGGCACCAGCACCAGGTAGATCATGATGTTCACCAGCAACGGCAAGCTGGACAGGGAAAAGGTCAGCGCCCATTGCCCGAACTTTCCGATCTCGCCGCGCGCCACTTCAATGGCCTGCAACACCTGCTCATCCGACACCAGGTGCGGGTAACGCTCCGGCAACAGCAGCAACAACGACTGCCACTTGGCGAGCATGCCGGGCAGTTCATTGAACAGGGTGATTAGTTGGTGCCACAGCAACGGCAGCACCACCACGATAAACAGCACCAACAGCCCCATGAACAACGCGAACACCAGCCCCACCGCCGCGCCGCCCGGCAAGCGCAAACGCTCCAGGGTGGTGACCAGGCCCTGCATCAGGTAGGCCAGCACCATCCCCGCCAATACCGGCGCCAGCATGCCGCCCAAGGTGAGCACCGCCGTAAAGGCAAGGAACAGCAGGACCGCCAGCACCACCGCTTCTTCATCGGAGAAGTAGCGCTGAATCCAGTCTCGTAACACTTTGAACATCAATCAACCTCGGCGTGGTGGGGCTATTTTTTCAGGCCTTGCGCAACCAGTAACGGTACACACCGGCGGCGTCTTCTTCGTGCAACAGGGTATGACCGGCCAACCTGGCAAACGTCCGGAAATCACGTTGGGAGCCTGCGTCCGTGGCGATGACCTTGAGCACTGCGCCGCTGGCCAAGCGATTGAGTTCCAGCTTGGCCTTGAGCAAGGGCAACGGGCAATTGAGGCCGCTGGCATCGAGTTCGGCATCGAAGGCTACAGCGTCGGTCATGGTTTTACTCCGGGCATCCGTTTGGGCTGCTTAGAATATCTGGTCCGAAGCTCAGTGTCCGGCTACAGTAAGCTCTTTGTCGAAAGGCTCTGTGCATGACTTTTTTGCGCCCCACCCTGCTGACGCTGGCTTGCCTGCTGGCCTCCCCAGGCTTCGCTGACGACCTGCCGTCACTTGGCGACGCCAGTTCTGCCATTGTCTCGCCACAACAGGAATACCAACTGGGCCGTGCGTGGCTGGCCTACCTGCGCGGCCAGGTCTCACAGCTCAACGACCCGCAACTCAAGGATTACGTCGAAACCAGCGTCTACAAACTGGTGGAGACCAGCCAGGTCAATGACCGGCGCCTGGAGTTCATCCTGATAAACAGCCCGCAACTCAACGCCTTTGCGGCGCCAGGCGGGATCGTCGGGGTCAACGGCGGCCTGTTCCTCAACGCACAGACCGAGGGGGAATACGCCTCGGTACTGGCCCACGAATTGGCTCACCTGTCGCAACGCCACTTCGCACGCGGCGTGGAAGCACAACAGCGCATGCAAATCCCGATGATGGCCGCCCTGCTCGGTGGCATCATCGCCGCTGCCGCCGGTGCAGGCGACGCCGGCATTGCCGCGATTGCCGGCACCCAGGCCGCCGCCATCCAGGAACAACGCCGCTTTTCGCGCCAGAACGAGCAAGAGGCTGACCGCATCGGCATCCTCAACCTGGAAAAGGCCGGCTACGACCCACGCTCCATGCCGTCCATGTTCGAACGTTTGGGGCGCCAATACCGCTTTGACGCCAAGCCGCCGGAATTCCTGCTGACGCACCCGGTGACCGAATCGCGGATCGCCGACACCCGCAACCGCGCCGAGCAAGCCAAGCCTGGCGGCAAGGAAGACAGCCTGCGCTATCAACTGATCCGCGCACGGGTACAGTTGCAGTACGAAGACACCTCAGGCCTAGCCGCCAAACGGTTCCAGGCGCAATTGGACGAGAACCCGAAAAACGATGTGGCGCGCTACGGCCTGGCCATTGCTCAGATCAAAGGCTCCCAGTTCAAACAAGCGCGGGAGAACCTGACGGCGCTGCTTGCCAAGGCGCCGAACGACATTACTTACAACCTGGCGCTGATCCAGCTGGAAATCGACAACAACCATCTGCCCGATGCCCAGCAGCGTACCGATCGAATGCTGACCCAGTATCCCGGCAATTACCCGCTGAATCAGATCCGGGTTGACCTGCTGCTCAAGCAGAACCGCACCGCCGAGGCGGAGAAGGCCTTGGACGGCCTGCTTAAATCCCGTCCCGATGATCCCGATGTCTGGTATCAGGTCGCCGAAACGCGCGGACTGTCCGGCAATATCATCGGCCTGCACCAGGCACGCGCCGAGTACTTTGCACTGGTGGGCGACTTCCAGCAGGCCATTCAACAGCTGGACTTCGCCAAGCGCAGGGCGGGCAGCAACTTTCCGCTGTCGTCACGCATCGACGCGCGCCAGCGTGAGCTGATCGAACAGGAACGCCTGGTGAAAGGGATGATGAGCTAAACCCATCGCCCACAAAAAAGCCCCGCCTTCGTTAACCGAAGGCGGGGCTTTTTATTGGGCTAGCGGATTACTCGGCCAGCTTGAAGGTAATGAAGCTGGCACGTCCCTGACGCAACACACGCATCGACACCGAGCGATTCTTCGGCAGCGCCTTGGCGATGTCGGTGAATTGCTTGGTGCTGTCGATCGCCTGATTGTTCAGGTGAGTGATGACGTCACCTGGCTGCAGGCCGATCAGGGAAGCAGGGCCGTCCTGCACTTCCTTGATCACCACGCCACTCTTGAGGTCGAAGCTCTTCTTCTGCTCAGCCGTCAGCTCCACCACGGCAATACCCAGGCGGTTGCTGCTGCGCTCGGCGCCCGGCTTGGCGTTACCCAGGGCATCCAGCGTGGCGCCTTCCTCAGGGATGGCACCAACAGTCAGCTCAACGGTCTGGCGCTTGCCTTCGCGAATCACTTCCAGCTTGGCCTTGCTGCCGGCCTTGAGTGCGCCGACCAGATGGGGCAGATCCGCCGACATGACAATCGGCTGGCCGTTCATGGTCAGGATCACGTCACCCACCTGCAGACCACCTTTGGCCGCAGGACCGTCGTCCTGGATCTGTGCAACCAGGGCACCGGCTGGCTTGTCGAGGCCAAACGACTCAGCCAGATCCTTGTTCACTTCCTGGATCACCACGCCCAACCAGCCACGGCTGACCTTGCCACCGCTTTTCAGCTGGTTGGAAACGTCCATGGCCACATCGATAGGGATGGCGAACGACACGCCCATGAAGCCACCGGAACGGGTGTAGATCTGCGAGTTGATCCCCACCACTTCGCCGGCGAGGTTGAACAGCGGACCACCGGAGTTGCCCGGGTTGATCGGCACGTCGGTCTGGATGAACGGCACGTAGTTCTCGTTCGGCAGACTGCGGCCAATGGCGCTGACGATGCCTTGGGTCACGGTGTGGTCAAAGCCAAACGGCGAACCGATGGCGACCACCCACTGCCCGGCTTTCAAGTCCTGGGATTTACCCAGTTTCAGCACGGGCAGGTCTTTGCCTTCGATCTTCAGCAAGGCCACGTCGGAGCGCGGGTCAGTGCCCACCAGCTTGGCTTTCAGCTCACTGCGATCGGCCAGGCGAACGAGGATCTCGTCAGCGTCGGCAATCACGTGGTTGTTGGTGAGGATGTAGCCATCCGGCGAGATGATGAAACCCGAGCCCAGGGACTGGGCCTCACGCTGGCCACCGCCACCGCGTGGGGAACGCTGTTGCGGCATGCCGCGCTCGAAGAACTCGCGCAGCATCGGCGGCAGGCCTTCCAGGTCTGGCATCTGCTGGTTGGAGACTTTGCGATCCGGCAGTTTCTGCGTGGTACTGATGTTCACCACCGCAGGCGAGGCCTGTTCAACCAATTGGGTGAAGTCAGGCAGCTCGGCCGCTTGCGCAGGCAAGGCCTGGCCCAGCACCAATACCGTGGCGACGATGGATAGATAAGACTTCAAACGTGGTATCGACATACAGCTCCCGTTACGACGAGCAGGGTTGAGCGACAGGGTTCAAGAAACGCCGAAAACTGCGACCGACATTTTTGTTCCGCGAACAAAGCAAGGCCAGGGCCGACAAGCCCTGACCTATAAAAAACATGGGGGATTTTTGCAAGTGAAAATGCTGATCCATTCATTTCATGCTCTCGGCAACCGACCCGGCATGGGCTCCACAGTGAAAGCTCAGGATGAACATAGGATTAACAACTCACGGCTGGGCGCTGGTGTTTTTTTCACCGCGCACGGATAGCGCGATGCGTTCGGCGGTACCGATGGGGATTTCGCCAACAACCGTCACCATCATCTCGCCATCCACCGTATTCAGGCGGCGGGAGACGGCAACCGTAGGGCCCAGCTGGGTGCGGGTTTCAGTCACGCTTGCGTCGTTGATCGGCTCAAGGAACACCGAGAAACGCGCCAGGCCGTCTTCATACATCAGGCTGTCGACTGTGGCTTTTGTCTGGATGTCTTTGCGGGCACTGCTGTTGGTCAGTTGAAAACCTGGCGGCAACCATTCCAGATGCCAGTGCTCGGTTGACGCGACTTCTGGCGCGTTACCGCTGGCTGCGGCAATGGGCGTGCATTCGCTGCTGGGCTGCAAATCGCGATCATCAGGCACGGCCGACGTGTTCAAGCGCGTGAACTGGAAACGCTCCAGCAATTGCCCCTGGTCATTGAGCAACAGGGACTTGAGCGGCAAGGCAGTTTCACGGTCCAGATGCAGCTCGAAGCCATAACGGTATTGGTCACGCGGCGTGATCGATACGATCACTGCATTACGACCGGCCACGCGGGATTTACCGATGACGGCCAGATCATAGAATTCATTGAGTTTTTGCGGATCAAGCGCACGTGACGGAGCATCACGCGAATTGCCAAGGCCTGCGACAAGGGCGCCGCTGACACACTGGGTACGGCCATCCAACCGCACGACTTCCTGGGCAGAGCCATCGAGCTGCAAGAGCCGCTCACGGACCTGACCGTCCTGGACGCGATGCCAGATGTCATGGGTAGAAAAACTGCCGTTGCGCTCGTAGACGAACGTACCTTGAAAGCTTTGCTGCTGCTCTGCACGCCCAAGTCGAGTCAGCCAGTCTTGGGCTTCATCGGCGTGGGCGGGGAGTGCAAACCAACTACTGAGCAAAAGCGTAAGGAGCGGTATGGCGCGCATAAAGCTCCTTACGGATTAGCGGTTTTCCAGGCTTGCTGCGCGAGCATAAGGCAGAGCGGTTTCAGTGCCTTTCAGAGCTGATTCCTGAGCGTGTTGGCGCAGGTAGCCTGGAAGACGCTGGTCCTGCCAGCCGGATTGCCCTTGCAGAACACCATTGGCCATCGGGCCGGTGGTGTCAGAGCTTTCCTTGTAGCCGGCCAATACTGCTGGGCCTTTGACCTGGGGTCCAGCCATCACCGGCTGCTGAGTCTGCTGGGCCAGTTCGGCGCCGGCGATTTCGTCCTGGTTGTACAGGCGAACACCGGCCAATACAGCAACGGTCACCGAGGCAGCGACTGCCAGGCGACCCAGGCTACGCCATGGACCACGAGCAGCTTTTGCCGGAACGGCTTCATCAGCCAGTGCGGCAGAAACGGCCGCAGCAATATCCAGACGAGGGATTAGTAGATCCTTGTGCATCACCGCCCGAGCGACTTGGTAACGAGACCAGGTATCACGGGTTTCGGCATCATCAAATGCGTTGAGCACTCGACGAAGTTCCAGTTCATCCGCTTCGTTATCCATCACTGCGGACAGCGATTCCTGCAGGGCATCACGACTCATGGCGGTTCCTCTCTTGGCTGTCGCCGCTGTCTTTAGTTTTCCTGCAACAACGGTTGCAAGGCTTTATCGATGGCTTCCCGGGCCCGGAAGATCCGTGACCGTACAGTCCCCACCGGACACTGCATGACGCTCGCAATGTCTTCGTAACTCAGACCGTCGAATTCACGTAAAGTTAACGCCGTACGCAAATCTTCTGGCAGTTGCTGAATGGTGCGATGAACGGTGCCTTCGATCTCGTCGCGCAGCAATGCACGCTCCGGCGACTCGAGATCTTTGAGGCCGTGATCACCATCGTAGAATTCAGCATCTTCTGAACTAACATCGCTATCCGGTGGGCGGCGTCCGCGAGACACCAGATAGTTCTTCGCCGTGTTGATGGCGATGCGGTACAGCCACGTATAAAACGCACTGTCACCGCGGAAATTGCCAAGTGCACGGTACGCCTTGATAAAGGCTTCCTGTGCAACGTCCTGCGCTTCATGGGTGTCGTGCACAAACCGCACGATCAACCCGAGAATTTTGTGCTGGTATTTCAGCACTAGCAGATCAAATGCGCGCTTGTCGCCGCGTTGAACGCGCTCGACCAGCTGCTGATCCTCTTCCTGGGTTAGCATGAACACTCCTCGTTGTGCTTGAAGGAGGCTTGCATAACTAAACGATCAGGCTTGCAAACATAGACTAGGACTTTTCGCAAAAGTTCTCCCCCTCAAAGCAAGTTTCCGGCATGCACTGATTTGGCACACACGAAAAACGCAGCACGGGCAACGCCGACTGCGCGAATAATCTTGTCGCCGGTTTTCTGACGCGTCCAATGCTCCCGACGGGCCAATAAACTCAACGTTTTCCCAGCTTTCGGGCAACCTGCTATTGAGTCGGGGCTTATGCAAAAAGTTCCCACTTCAATAACCGGCCGATTTTACCCACGCCGTGCACCGTAATCTCACATTGCCACGAATGCCCGGCTATTGTGCCGCTCAGCCCCTCTATATACTAGTAGGCCGTGTGACCCTTTGATTCGCCGATCCAGGCGTCCTGTTTGCGCCAGCCCTTTGGATCGCTTTTTGCGGAATCCTTCAAATGAGCCAACAGTTTCAACACGATGTTCTGGTGATCGGTAGCGGCGCGGCCGGCTTGAGCCTGGCGCTGACCCTCCCCAGCCACCTGCGAATTGCCGTACTGAGCAAAGGCAACCTGGCCAACGGCTCGACATTCTGGGCCCAGGGCGGCGTCGCCGCCGTGCTGGACGACACTGACACGGTGCAATCCCACGTCGAAGACACCCTCAACGCCGGCGGCGGCCTGTGCAACGAAGACGCCGTGCGCTTCACCGTCGAGCACAGCCGCGAGGCCATCCAATGGCTGATCGACCAGGGCGTGCCGTTCACCCGCGATGAACACGCCGGCAGCGACGATGGTGGTTTCGAGTTCCACCTGACCCGTGAGGGCGGCCACAGCCACCGCCGCATCATCCACGCCGCCGACGCCACCGGCGCCGCCATCTTCAAGACCCTGCTCGAACAAGCCCGCCAACGCCCCAACATCGAACTGCTGGAGCAACGCGTCGCCGTCGACCTAATCACCGAAAAACGCCTGGGCCTGGACGGCGAGCGCTGCCTTGGCGCCTACGTGCTCAACCGCGGCAGCGGCGAAGTCGACACCTACGGCGCACGTTTCACCATCCTCGCCTCAGGCGGCGCCGCGAAGGTCTACCTCTATACCAGCAACCCGGACGGCGCCTGCGGCGACGGCATCGCCATGGCCTGGCGTTCGGGCTGCCGGGTGGCCAACCTGGAATTCAACCAGTTCCACCCGACCTGCCTCTATCACCCGCAGGCCAAGAGCTTCCTCATCACCGAAGCCCTGCGCGGCGAAGGCGCCCACCTGAAACTGCCGAACGGCGAGCGCTTCATGCAGCGCTTCGACCCCCGCGCCGAACTGGCGCCACGGGACATCGTCGCCCGCGCCATCGACCATGAAATGAAGCGCCTGGGCATCGACTGCGTCTACCTGGACATCAGCCACAAGCCCGAAGCCTTCATCAAGACGCACTTCCCGACGGTCTACGAGCGCTGCCTGGCCTTCAACATCGACATCACCAAAGGCCCGATCCCCGTGGTCCCGGCCGCGCACTACACCTGCGGCGGCGTGATGGTCGATCAACACGGCCGCACCGACGTGCCCGGCCTGTATGCGATTGGCGAAACCAGCTTCACCGGCCTGCACGGCGCCAACCGCATGGCCAGCAATTCGCTGCTCGAATGCTTCGTCTACGCCCGTTCGGCAGCGGCGGACATCCTCGAACAACTGCCGCGCATCGCCGTGCCAGTCGCCCTGCCCCGCTGGGACGCGAGCCAGGTCACCGACTCGGACGAAGACGTAATCATCGCCCACAACTGGGACGAGCTGCGGCGGTTCATGTGGGACTACGTGGGGATCGTGCGCACCAACAAGCGCCTGCAACGCGCGCAACACCGCGTGCGGCTGCTTCTGGATGAGATCGACGAGTTCTACAGCAACTATAAAGTCAGCCGCGACCTGATCGAGTTGCGCAACCTGGCCCAAGTGGCGGAACTGATGATCCGCTCCGCCATGGAACGCAAGGAAAGCCGCGGCCTGCATTACACCCTCGACTACCCGGACATGCTGCCCGAGGCCCGCGACACTATTCTGGTGCCAACCACCTACGGCGACTGAACTTCAAGCGCACCCGCAGGCGCCGATGCAGATCGGCAGCCTGCGCATCCCTGGGCACACAGATCGAACGCACCCGCCAATCCCCCGGCACCCGGTAACGCAGCACCACGATCAACGGCAATGCCAGGCTGTCGGGACGCAACTGCACGCCGTGCCAGCCACGCGCGACGCTCCACAACTGCCAGCCGCTTTCATCGCGGCGCAGACCACGGACCGACGAACGGTGAGTCAGCAGCACATGGCGTGGCAAAACCCAGGCAGCATGCGCCAGGCACACCAGCACGCCGAGGCTTGAATAAGGCAGGTCGAGGGACAACAGCGCGCCCAGCGCGAACAGCTGGGCAAGGAGATACGCCGCCAGCAACAGCCGTGAGGCCTGCCAGCGGCATTCAAAGGTATTACTTGGGCTGGACACGATCCAGGATCATCCGAACCATGCGCTGCAACTCAGGGTCTTCCGATTCGGCGCGTTCCATGAACCAGCCGAACATGTCCTGGTCTTCGCACGTCAGCAGCCGGACGTAGAGGTCGCGGTCCACCTTGTCGAGCGTCGCGTAGACCTCTTTGGTGAAAGGCACCAGCAACACGTCCAGCTCCAGCATGCCGCGACGGCTGTGCCAGTAGAGGCGATTGATTTCTACATCTTCGACCATGGAGCGCTCCTCAAATAGGCGGCAAGTATACAGGCCCGGCCGCACCGGAACAGTCGGCTTTGGTCGCCCCATACGGAAACTATCCATTTGCCGGGCGCCCCTCTATGATGCACCCATGACTTTTTGACCTGCGATGACCCATGGCTGACTCCGCTTTCTTCTGCCCCCTGTCCCACGAAGGCGTTCTCGCCGTCCGCGGCGCCGACGCTGCCAAGTTCCTGCAAGGGCAACTGACCTGCAACCTCAATTACCTGAGCGACACCCAGGCCAGCCTCGGCGCGCGCTGCACGCAAAAAGGGCGCATGCAGTCGAGCTTCCGCATCCTGCTGCAAGGTGACGGCGTGTTACTGGCCATGGCCAGCGAACTGCTGGAACCGCAACTGGCCGACCTGAAGAAGTACGCCGTGTTCTCCAAATCCAAACTCACCGACGAAAGCGCCGCCTGGGTGCGTTTTGGCCTGATGGATGCGGATCATGCGCTGGCCGGCCTGGGCCTTGAACTACCCGTCGACACCGACAGCGTTGTACGCAACGAACACTTGATCGCCATCCGAGTGTCGCCCGGCCGCGCCGAACTCTGGGTGCCCGTCGAACAGGCCGAGGCCGTACTCAGCCAATTGACTGCGCAGCTTAAAGAAACCGATCTGAACGAATGGCTGCTGGGCCAGATCCGCGCCGGCATCGGCCAGGTCATGGCGCAAACCCGCGAGCTGTTCATCCCGCAGATGCTCAACCTGCAGGCCATCGGCGGCGTGAGCTTCAAGAAAGGCTGCTACACCGGCCAGGAAATCGTCGCGCGCATGCAGTACCTGGGCAAGCTCAAGCGTCGCCTGTACCGCTTGAGCCTCGATGGGGCTGAATTGCCTGAGCCAGGCACCCCGCTGTTTTCCCCCAGCCATAACAGCGCGATCGGCGAAGTGGTGATCGCGGCAAAAGCTGACCAGGCGGTTGAACTTTTGGCCGTGTTGCAAGCCGAAGCAGCCGACAATGGCGATGTGCACCTCGGCACCCTGGAAGGCCCCGGTTTGCACCTGCTTGACCTGCCTTACACGCTCGACCGTGATCGAGAGATCCAGCGTTAGTCGCCGTACCTTTTTGCAACACCCTAGAGATCATGAATGAACAAGCTGGCGGAAAAAGTCCAACAGGCTTTGATTACGGCCATCGACAACGATGACCTGGTTCTGCCGACATTACCGGAAGTGGCGCTGAAAATTCGTCAGGCCGCTGAAGACCCGGAAATCAGCATCAGCCACTTGAGCAAAGTGATCGGGCGCGACACCGCACTGTCGGCACGCCTAATCAAAGTGGTGAACAGCCCGTTGTTGCGCGCGACCCAGGAAGTCACCGACCTGCACACCGCCATCACCCGGCTGGGCACCAACTACAGCAGCAACCTGGCCATCGGCCTGGTGATGGAACAGATCTTCCACGCCCGCTCCGAAGCGGTCGAACAGAAGATGCGCGATGTCTGGCGCCGCAGCCTCGAAGTGGCGGGCGTCAGCTATGCGTTGTGCCGCAGCCACAGCCAGCTCAAGCCGGACCAGGCAGCCCTGGGCGGCCTGGTGCATCAGATTGGCGTGCTGCCGATCCTGACCTATGCCGAAGACCACTACGAACTGCTGTCGGACCCAGTGGCACTCAACCATGTGATCGACAGCATCCACCCGCTGCTCGGCGACAAGCTGCTGCGCGGCTGGGATTTCCCGGAGATGCTGGCCAACCTGCCGGGGCAGTACCTGGACATGGAGCGCGACTCCCCTACCCTCGACTACATCGACCTGGTGCAAATCGCCGTGCTGTATTGCTATCGCGGCACCGACCATCCCTTGGCGAATGTCTCGGCCGCCACCCTGCCGGCACTCAAGAAGCTGCGGGTCGACCCCTACAGCGAAGCCCTGCGCGCCGAGCTGGATGAAGCACGCTCGATGTTTTACTGATTAGCCGGCGATAAAGCTCACCCGCACCTTCAACCCCGCCCGTTCGCCATCGTGCAGGCTGATCTGCGCCAGGTGCGCGCGGCAGATCTCGCCGACAATCGCCAGCCCCAGGCCCGACCCCAGGCCCTGCTGGCTACGCCGGTAGAAGCGCTCGAACACCCGGTCGCGCTCATCCAGCGGGATGCCCGGGCCATCATCTTCCACTTCCAGCACCGCCGGCGCCGTGACCCGCAAGATCACATTGCCGCCCGGTGGTGTGTGCGCCAGGGCGTTGTCCACCAGGTTGCTCAACAGCTCGTTCAACAACGTCGGTTCGCCGCGCAGCCACACCGGCTCGTCGGCTTCCAACGCCAACGCCACGCCACGCGCGTGGGCCAAGGGCGCCATGGCCATGCCCAATTCCCGCGCCAGTTGGCTAAGGTCGAGCAACTGCGCGCCGCCCTCGGCAATCGCCCGCGCGCCGTTTTCGATACGCGCCAGGGACAACAGTTGATTGGCCAGGTGGGTCAGGCGATCGGTGCCTTGGGCGGCGCTTTCCAGGGTGCTGCGCCAGGTCGGCGGGTCTTCGGCACGCAGGCCCAGTTCGAGACGGGCCTTCAGCGCGGCCAACGGCGTGCGCAGTTCGTGGGCGGCGTCGGCAATAAACTGTGCCTGGCGCTCGAACTGACCGCGCAGGCGCTCGGTAAAGTGATTGAGGGAGCGCACCAGCGGGCCGAACTCATGCTGCACTTCCACCAGCGGCAACGGCCGCAGGTCGTCGGGCTGGCGTTCTTCCACCGCGGTGCGCAAGCGCTCCAGCGGGCGCAACGCCGCGCTCACGGCGAACCACACCAGCAGCAAGGCGCCCACCGCGAGCATGCCCAGGCGCAGCAAGGTGTCGGCCATCAGGCTGCGGGCCATGCTGACGCGCGCTTCGTCGGTTTCAGCCACGCGGATTTCCGCCATGCCGTTCATGTTCGGCTCGGAAACCGCCTTGAGCAGGCTGACCACACGCACCGGCTGGCCCTGATACACCGCGTCGTAAAAGCGCGCCAACGCCGGATAGTCATCGGTGCGCGGCGTACCGGGCGGCGGGCCGGGGAGGTTTTCGTAGCCGGAGATCAGCTTCTGATCAATGTCATTGACCTGGTAGTAAATGCGCCCGGCGCTGTCGTAGGCGAAGGTATCCAGCGCCACATACGGCACGTTGGCGCTGAGGGTGCCATCGACCTGGGTCAACCCGGCGGCGATGGTCCGCGCCGAGGCGAGCAAGGTGCGGTCGTAGGCGGTGTCCGCCGCCTCGCGCCCGTTCCAGTAGGCACTCATGCCGCTGGCGAGCATCAGCAACACCAGCAACAGCGCCAGGTTCCACAGCAGGCGCCAGCGCAGACTGCTGGGTTTATGCATCGCGCGCTTCCAACAGATAACCGAGGCCACGGAAGGTCACGATGGCAATCGGTTGGCCGTCGAGTTTCTTGCGCAGGCGGTGCACGTAGATTTCGATCGCATCGGGGCTGGCTTCTTCATCCAGGCCGAACACCTGGGACGCCAGTTGCTCTTTGCTCATGACCCGCCCCGGCCGCGCAATCAGCGCTTCCAGCACCGCTTGCTCGCGGGACGTCAACGTCATCAGCTCGCCGCCCACAGTGAAGCGGCGGGTGTCGAGGTCGTAGACCAGCACCCCGCACGTCTGCTGGCGCTCGCCGCCCAACACGCTGCGTCGCAGCAGCGCCTTGACCCGGGCTTCCAGCTCAGTCAGCTCGAAAGGTTTGGCCAGGTAATCGTCAGCACCGAGGTTCAGCCCGTGCACACGGTCTTTCACGTCACTGCGCGCGGTCAACATCAGCACCGGCAGATTTTTCCCACGTGCCCGCAAGCGCGCCAGCACCTCGAAACCGTCCATGCGCGGCAAGCCCACATCCAGGATCGCGGCGGCGTACTCCTCGCTGCTCAAGGCCAGGTCCGCGGCCACCCCATCGTGCAACACATCGACGGTCAAACCCGTGCTCTTGAGCGCCTGGGCGACACTTTCGGCGAGTTGCAGGTGGTCTTCAACCAACAGGACACGCATGGATTTGTACCTCGTTCAGGAGTGGGCGACGCCACGCTTTGGCGGGCAGTTTACAGGCGCAACCTGCCCTGTGAAGCCCGAAAACATTGAAAGGCCATTGAAAGGTTAGTGAAAGCTTCGCCCTTTAGCATCCAATCACGGTGGTCTATGCCCACCGCGCTGCCTGAGCCGCAGCACTCGAAAAACGCCTTGAAGCGTTTTCGTCAAAATAAGAACAATAACGGAGTACACCACGATGCTGTCGACACAGCCCCAGGCTCTCACGCCTGTGCGTTTTTCCCGCCTGACCCAGACCGCCCTTGCCAGTGCCGCTGCCCTTGCCGGCTTTTCGCCGCTTAGCCAGGCTGCCTTCTTCGAAGACAGTAGCGGTACCCTGGAAACCCGCAACATGTACTTCAACCGCGACTTTCGCGACGGCACCAGCGCACAGCAATCCAAGCGCGACGAATGGGCCCAGGGCTTCATGCTCAACCTGCAATCAGGCTACACCGACGGCACCGTCGGCTTTGGCGTGGATGCGCTGGGCATGCTTGGGGTCAAGCTCGACTCCAGCCCCGACCGCACCGGCACCGGCCTGCTGCCGACCCACGACGACGGCCGCGCCGCCAACGAATACTCCAAACTGGGCCTGACCGGCAAAGTGAAGATCTCCGCCACCGAGCTGAAGATCGGCTCACTGGCCCCCGAGCTGCCGATCCTCAAGCCCAACGACGGGCGCATCCTGCCGCAGACCTTCAACGGTGGCCTGATTACCTCCAAGGAATTCAAGAACCTGGTGTTCACCGGTGGCCGCCTGGACAAAGCCAAGGACCGCGACGACAGCAACTACGAAGACATCGCCCTCAACAACAAGAACAGCCGCTTCGTCAGCGGCGCCACCGGCAAGCACTTCAACTTCGGTGGCGTGGACTACAAGTTCGCCGACAAGATCACCGGCAGCTACCATTTCGCCCAGCTCGACGACGTGTACCGCCAGCACTTCCTCGGCCTGGTCGCCGCCCGCCCGATGGGCCCCGGCACCTTTGCCACCGACCTGCGCCTGGCCATCAGCGACGACACCGGCAGCGCCCGTGGCGGCAAGATCGACAACACATCCCTCAACGGCCTGTTCAGCTATGCCCTTAATGGCCATAAGCTCAGCGCCGGCTACCAGCACATGTCCGGCGACAATGCGTTCCCCTATGTGGATGGCAGCGACCCGTACCTCGTCAACTTCGTGCAGATCAACGACTTTGCCGGCGCCGAAGAACGCTCCTGGCAGGCGCGCTACGACTTCGACTTCGTCAAACTGGGCATTCCCGGCCTGAGCTTCATGAGCCGTTACATTTCGGGTGACAACATCCAGCTCAAGAACGGCGACACCGGCAAAGAGTGGGAACGCAACAGCGAGATCAAGTACGTGGTGCAAAGCGGCACGTTCAAGGACGTGGCCGTGCGCCTGCGCAATGCCACCTATCGCTCCAACTACTCAGCCCGTGATGCAGATGAAATGCGCGTGCTGGTGAGCTACAGCGTCGCACTCTGGTAGTAGCCACTCATAACAACAATGAAGGAGAACACCATGACCCTTTCACTGCGTAAATTGGCCCTCGCCGCCGGCTGCGTACTGTTCGCCGGCCAACTGCTGGCCGCCGAAGAACCCAAGCGCCCGGAATGCATCGCCCCGGCCTCCCCTGGCGGCGGGTTTGACCTGACCTGCAAGCTGGCGCAAAGCGCGCTGGTCAACGAGAAGCTGCTGAGCAAGCCGATGCGCGTGACCTACATGCCCGGCGGCGTCGGCGCGGTGGCCTACAACGCCGTGGTCGCCCAGCGCCCGGCGGATGCCGGCACCCTGGTGGCGTGGTCCAGCGGTTCGCTGCTGAACCTGGCCCAGGGCAAGTTCGGCCGCTTCGATGAAAGCGCCGTGCGCTGGTTGGCAGCGGTCGGCACCAGCTACGGTGCCATCGCAGTGAAAGCCGATTCGCCCTACAAGACCCTCGACGATCTGGTCAAAGCCCTGAAGAAAGATCCGGGCAGCGTCGTGATCGGTTCCGGCGGCACCGTCGGCAGCCAGGACTGGATGCAGACCGCACTGATCGCCAAGGCCGCCGGGATCAACCCGCGTGAACTGCGCTACGTGGCGCTTGAAGGCGGCGGCGAAATCGCCACGGCCCTGCTCGGCGGTCACATCCAAGTGGGCAGTACCGACATCTCCGACTCCATGCCGCACATCCTCAGCGGTGACATGCGCCTGCTGGCGGTGTTCTCGGAAGAGCGCCTGGACGAGCCGGAAATGAAGAATATTCCGACCGCCAAAGAGCAAGGCTACGACATCGTCTGGCCCGTGGTACGCGGTTTCTACCTCGGGCCAAAAGTCAGCGATGCCGACTACGCCTGGTGGAAAGACGCGTTCGACAAACTGCTGGCTTCCGACGAGTTCGCCAAGCTGCGTGACCAGCGCGAGCTGTTCCCGTTCGCCATGACCGGCCCGGAGCTGGACACCTACGTGAAGAAACAAGTGGCTGACTACAAAGTGCTGGCCAAAGAGTTTGGCCTGATCCAGTAATCGCCCCTCTGTGGGAGCGGGCTTGCCCGCGAAAAACGTCAACGATGACGCGTGCTGCCTGGATACACGCGGCGTCCTTGCATTCTTCGCGAGCAAGCCCGCTCCCACAAAAGCGGCCTAGGAGTTTCCTATGCTTTTACAACGCATTTTCGCCAGCATCATGCTGCTGGTCTGTGCCGGTCTCGCGCTGATGGCGTGGCCGTACCAGGCCGCGTTTTCCTATGAGCCGGTCGGGCCGCGTGCCTACCCGCTGCTGATGCTCGGGCTGATGAGCCTGGGCCTGATCTACATGATTATTCGCCCCCAGCCGACCAAACACACCGAAGAAGAACCAGCGCTGGACCGCGAAACCCTGATCAAGATCGCCATCTGCGTCGGCCTGTTGATCGTATTCGCCGGCACCTTCGAGCCCCTGGGTTTCATCCTCAGCAGCATGCTGATCGGCATCCCCATGGCGCGCCTGTATGGCGGCCGCTGGTTACCGAGCGTGGTGATCGTCAGCCTCATGGCCATCGGCCTGTACCTGCTGTTCGATAAAGCCATGGATGTACCGCTGCCCCTGGGCCTGCTCGACGTTCTGGAGAACTGATATGGATACTTTCGGCTACTTGGGCCAGGGCTTCGGCGTTGCACTGTCCCCGTACAATCTGGTGACCGCGTTGTGCGGCACCCTGATCGGCACCGTGGTCGGCCTGTTGCCGGGCCTGGGCCCGATCAACGGCGTGGCGCTGTTGATCCCCATCGCGTTTGCCCTGGGCCTGCCGCCGGAATCGGCGCTGATCCTGCTGGCAGCCGTGTACCTGGGCTGCGAATACGGCGGCCGGATCAGCTCGATCCTGCTCAACATCCCGGGCGAAGCCTCCACCGTGATGACCACCCTCGACGGTTACCCGATGGCCCGCAAAGGCCTGGCCGGTGTGGCGCTGTCGTTGTCGGCGTGGAGTTCGTTCATCGGTGCGTTTATCGCCACCTGCGGCATGGTGCTGTTTGCGCCGCTGCTGGCCAAATGGGCGATTGCCTTCGGTCCGGCGGAATATTTCGTACTGATGGTGTTCGCGATTGTCTGCCTGGGCGGCATGGCCGGTGACAAGCCGTTGAAGACCTTTGTCGCGGCGCTGATCGGCCTGTTCCTCTCGGCGGTCGGCATCGACGCCAACAGCGGCGTGTACCGCTTTACCGGCGACAACATCCACCTCACCGACGGCATCCAGTTTGTCGTATTGGTGCTCGGCCTGTTCTCCATCAGCGAGATCCTGTTGCTCCTGGAAAAAACCCACCGTGGCCAGGAAGCCGTGAAAGCCACCGGACGGATGATGTTCAACCTGAAGGAAGCGTCTGCGGTGTTCGTGGTGAATATCCGTTGCGGCCTGCTCGGTTTCATCATGGGTGTATTGCCCGGCGCCGGCGCCACCCTGGCCTCGGCCGTTGCCTACATGACCGAGAAACGCCTGGCCGGTGCCAGCGGTAAATTCGGCCAGGGCGACATGCGCGGCCTCGCCGCCCCGGAAACCGCGATTGGCGCCTCCGCCTGCGGCGCACTGGTGCCAATGCTGACCCTCGGCGTACCCGGTTCGGGCACCACGGCGGTGATGATCGGCGCGCTGTCGCTGTACAACATCACCCCCGGTCCGCTGCTGTTCCAACAGCAACCGGACATCGTCTGGGGCCTGATCGCGTCGTTGTTTATCGCCAACATCATGCTGGTGATCCTCAACATCCCGATGATCCGCATCTTCACGCGCATCCTTGCCGTGCCGAACTGGGCGCTGGTGCCAGTGATCGCGATCATCACCGCGATCGGTGTGTACGCGGTTCACGCCACCACCTTCGACCTGTTCCTGATGGTCGGTATCGGCATCTTTGGCTACATCCTGCGCAAGCTCGACTTCCCGCTGTCGCCGGTGCTGCTGGGCTTTATCCTCGGCGGCCTGATGGAGCAGAACCTGCGCCGCGCGCTGTCGATTTCCAACGGTGCGCTGGACATCCTCTGGTCGAGCCCGATCACCTTTGGGGTGTGGGTCCTGACCGCGCTGATGCTGGCCTTCCCGCTGGTGCGGATCTACCGCAAACGTGCCCTGCAGCGTCGTGCCGTGGCCGATGTCTGAGGTCACCTTTAAACATTGGTGGGGAACACCGCTGGTCGGCCTGGCCGGCGGTTACCTGGCCAGCCTTGTCGGCTGGCCGTTGCCGTACATGGTCGGCTCGCTGCTGGCGATCATCCTCGTGCGGTGCCTCACGCCGTGGCAGTTGGCGGAGATTCCCGGCGGGCGCAAATGCGGCCAATGGGTGGTGGGGATCGGCATCGGCCTGCACTTTACGCCGGTGGTGATCGAGCAAGTGATGAGCCACTTCGGGCTGATCTTCTTTGGCGCGCTGGTCACCAGTCTTTCCAGTGTGGTCGGCGTGTGGCTGATGCGGCGCAGCGGTGAAGACCGCGCCACCGCGTTTTTCTCCAGCATGCCGGGCGGCTCCGGCGAGATGGTCAACCTCGGCGCACGCAACGGCGCGGTGCTCAGCCGTGTCGCGGCGGGGCAGAGTCTGCGGGTGTTGGTGGTGGTGCTGTGTGTGCCGGCGATCTTCAAGTATTTGCTGGAGGGCGGCGCGCCGCAGTTTCATCCGGCGCCGGTGAGTTGGCCTTGGCTGTTGGCGTTGTTTCCGCTTGGCGCGTTGGTGGCCTGGGGTTGGCAGCGTTTGCGTCAGCCGAACCCGTGGCTGTTCGGGCCGTTGCTGGTGAGTGCGACGGCCAGTGTTGTGTGGGATCTGCATATCGGTTTGCCCGACGGCGGCAGCCAGATTGGCCAGTGGCTGATTGGCAGTGGTTTGGGTTGCCACTTCAATCGGCAGTTCTTTCGCCGGGCGCCGTCGTTCATGGGGCGCACGTTGATTGGTACGGCGTTGACCATGGCGCTGGCGACGTTGGCGGCAGTGGGGCTGAGCGCGCTGACTCATCTGGACTTGCGCTCGTTGACCCTGGGCATGATGCCCGGCGGGATTGCCGAGATGAGCCTTACGGCAGAGACCCTGCAACTGTCGGTGCCGTTGGTGACGGCGATGCAGGTGATGCGGTTGTTGTTTGTGTTGTTTCTGGCGGAGCCGTTGTTCAGGCACTGGAACCGTCAGCCCTGATCCCTCTCTTTCAAGTGGCCCGTCCTGGGCCGCTACCGCTAGTCGGCACTGTCATTTCTCACAGCTACCCGCACTGCATGCACTCTGCGTTCAATCACCACACGCTCAGCCTGCTGCTGCCCTTAGCCCTTTGTGAGGTATAGATCATGTCTGTTGTTAAGAGCGCCCAACCTCCTGTCTCACAACTGACACCCTACATTCCTGGGCTAACGATACCTCTGGTAGGTTTTTCCGGCGGTGTGTTCCGACAACTACTGGAGAGCCACGGGAGTGAGGGGCTGATTTGTATCATGCGATCTTACGCCGGTCAGCGCGAAGACGACTTCATCGAGTTGTTTTGCGGCAACTTGGCAACCCCAGTCGACTTCCACACCGTCACCAAACAAGAAGCACGCGAACAAAGGCCGATTGCCATGCATATCTCCATGGCTCGCCTGCCTGATGGCCCGCTAGATCCGGTTTTTATCAGGGTCACCCACCTTAACCAACACGTTGAGCAAACCCAAAGCCTTAGGCTCAAAATCGATACCGTCTCGCCAACCGGCAACGATGCCGTTTCCGGACCACCCTGGGTGAATGAGCAGTTGCCACGCCCACAACCTGCACTGACGTTGATCGATTCGACCGCCGCTGGCCGCGGGGTCGGTGTGAAAATTGGGTTTTATCCCGTGGATGCCAGCCGCCCCACCAACACCCACAGGGCGGTACGAGACCGTATTCGCCTGTTTATCGGCGGACAAATCATCGAACACTCCGTAAACGAGAGTGAAGCCAGCAACCGTAATCCGATCACCATTATGGTTTATTACGGGTCCTGGCTCCTGATCGGCAGTGGCCATCATGCCTGTTCCTACGAAGTCATCGACGAAGTCGTCAACTACGCCCCCGGCCGCTCGCCAGTTCAGTTGATCGAGGTGCGCCTTGATCCCAACGAGCGGTTACTGGACCCCGCCCAAATCGTCGAAGCACCCAGTGGCACCCTGAACGCGGACAGACTAGCGGGAAACGATGCAACCCTGCGGGTCGCCATTGCGGGCAAAGGCTGGGCTCCCGGCGACGGTATCCGCCTGAAGATCCGGGGACGCACGCAAGACGGGGTCGATGTCGAACAGATCTACAACGCCACTATTGCTTCCGCTACCGTACCCTTCGCTGATTTTCCATGGCCCAACGCTGATGTGCGCTTGCTCATCGGCGCGCTGATCCAGCTAAGCTATGAGCGAGTCCGTAGCGGGCAAATCGACTTGCCATCGGAAAATACCTTTGTCCAGGTGACCGGCACACCCACAGACACCGGCCTTGTCGCACCGCAAGTCCTCTCTGCCAGTGGCGGAGTATTGCACCCGCTCACCGACCCGGTGACTGTCCGAATCAGCGCCTATACGGGCCAGAAACCCAACGACCGAGTCACCTTGGTATTGGAAGGCACCTACGCCAACGGTCATCTTTTCTATCAAGAGCATGCGCATGACGCCGGCCTTGGCGATATTTTCTTCAACTTGCCCAACGGCGTTGATGGCGATATTCGCCAACTCGATGGCGGCCGTCTCATGCTCTATTACTTCATCAACGGGGCCGGGCAGCGACCACCCTCTGCCATCCTGACACTCAACATCGGCGAACCCCAAGACGCCCTTCCCGCGCCGCAGGTCCAGCAAGCACCGCCCCCCGATTTGACCTTTGACCCAGAAATCTCCAAAGGCAATGCAAACGTCACGGTCCCAGGCCACGCATCATTCACCGACGGTGCCGCGGTCACTTTGTATGTTGAAGGCAGTGCCCTGGGCGGCAGTGTGCCTCCCGCTGCATTTCCCATCACGCCACCCTGGGTCGGCCGGGACTTGCCCTTCGTTATCGCCAGGGTATTCATCGTCGCCAACCTCAACGGTTCGGCACGTATTTACTACCGGGTGGACAGCCCCAACCAACGCACCCGCTACTCCCAGGCGCTGGTGATGAAAGTCGGCAGCGGGCTCCAGTTGCCGGTACCACGAGTTCTGGAAAGCACGTTCACCGGGCCTGCCACCGCCACCCTCAACCCTATTCACGTGCTGCCCCCTGCTCCGCCAGTGTGTACCTTTCGGGTGAGCTACAGCCCAATGCTGGCCAGCGATGATATAAAGCCGACATTCAGTGGTACACCCGGCCCAGGAACACCAATCCTGAATCCTCTGCCCGGCAACCCAACGCAGGGCTACGTCGACTTCACCGTCGGCAATTTGGCGATTGCCGCCAACCTGCGCAAGACCGCCGCGCTGTCTTATAAAGTAACGCGCGCAGGAGCCACGACAGCTTCCCAGGTCTCGACCTTGACGGTGAGCCTACTGCCCGCTCAATTACTGGATCTGGTCAGCGTGCCTCAAGCGGTTGGCGGCATCATCAACGTCAATTCGACATGTACCGTATTAGTGCGCGAATGGCCGTTCATGCGCGCAGGCCAAGCCGTCTGGATCGATATCAATGGCCCCGGCCCTGCTGGCCTCGCGCTCCGCGAAGGCACACCCGTGAGCCCACAGGAGTTCGCTGCCAGACGTATCGAGCTGCCATTGCCCAACGATTACCTGCGCATGCTGCCCACCCTCAGCAACTTGAGCGTGGAGGTACGGGTCTCCCTCAACGGCAACATCGGCAAGTACTTCGCCACCGACTTGCGAACCGTCAACTACCGAATCAACAACGCCCACGGCATCTTTGAGCGTATTACGGTAGGCCGGGGACCGAACACCCTGGCATTCAGCCCCGACGAAAACCGGCTCTACGTGAGTTGCCTGTTTGGGCAGCCTTCGATCTGGGTGATCGATACACAGCGCAACCGGGTCATCGACAATTTCGAAGTACCCGGGTCACCCATATGGATGGCCGTTCATCCAACGACCGGGCGTTTGTATGTCACCGACAACAGCGTCGCAACCCAGACACCAATTCGCGTCTACAGCCCCCAGGATCACTCACTGGTCGATACGCTGACCGGGTTCGACACCGTCAACGGGATCGCCTTCAACAGCACGGGCTCGCGCTTGTATGTAGCGGACAATCGCGCCGCAATGCTGATCATCCTCAACACCACCAACCACCAACGGCTGGCCTCGGTGCCGGTCCCCAACCCTATCGACATCACACTGAGCCCCGACAATAGCCGCGCCCATATCGCTACCCTCAGCGGTTGGGCCATTGTCAATCTGACTAACAACACACTGATCAGTAGCGTTGCCGCTGCAAACCCCACCAGCATTGTCCACAGCCCCCGTGCGTCGCAGGTTTACATAACCCGCAGAGACACCGGCGTGGCCATCGGCAATACCCAGACCCAACGTATCGAGCAGACCCTAACCGGTTTGCAAGGGCCGTACGATGTCGTCTTCCAGCGCGGGCGAGACCTCGCGTACGTGACGCAAACCGAGGGCGACCGACTCGGCATTATCGACACGCGCTTGCAGCGAGTCATCGGTGCCTATGCAGGTTTCAACAAGCCACGGGGTGTGGTGGTTGCAGCGGATGGCTCCCAGGGGTACGTGGCGAGTATTGGCGACGACACGGTGGCGTTCGTCGTGCTTTAGCGGGTTAGTGCCATTCGTCGGCACTGTCAGTTTTCACAGCTAGTTGCACAACGGGTAACGGCGTTGAATCGAAACAGCATCTCTCGCCTGAACAGACAGGCTCCAGATCGCCTCAACCCTATCTACCAGGATGCCTATCATGACTCTCGATCAAAACCCTGAACCCGTTAGTGATGAAGAGCTCAATGTTCCAGCTCTACGTGCAGAACCTCGCAGTGCAACGAATCAACAACTTGCCCCCGTCAGCAGCTCATCATCAGGTGGACTGCCACCAAACCTCTATCGACGTGAAGGCTTCACATCACCGCCGCCCGCCGGGGCGATACTAAATAGCAAGGCGTTTATCAATACGCCCTTCACCGCTCTGCCCTTGTACCTCCCCACACTCTGGAACCCGGTTCCGGGCCACGACGGAGGACTCAATGCGGCAGCCTTGATCGTTAACCAGTTTGGTGTGATCTGTATTGTAAATGCGTACCTGGGCCAAAACGAGTTCGACTTCATCAGCCTCAGGGTCAACGGAGTCCAGGTTGCATTCCACACGGTCACCGACGATGAAGCCATCAATGCCAAGGCGATTGTCCTGTTCATCAACAGCAGTCGCTTTACCGACCAGGCCAACAATACAATACAAGCCTTTCTAACGCCGCTTGGTGGCAATTCCGATCAATCCCCGCTCTTTAATATCCACGTTGATCGTCAGCTGCCGGTCAGCCCATTCCCAACCTTCAACAAGCCCTATAACGAAAACATGGCCGTGTTGAAGTTTACCAACCCGTTGATTGAAGCCTTTGGTCTCGTAACCCAAGCCCAGATGCAGCTCGGCGTCGAGGTAGAAATCGACAACTACCCACTGGACAGGTCATTGCCGCAAGTTCACTGGCGCAATGAACATGATGTCATCACCGTGAGTATTGGCGGAGCAACGTACAGCCATACGGTCACCGCTTTTGAAGCCTCGAGCAATGCCTCCATCAAATTCACCCTATATTTCGGTTTTTGGAGCCAAGTGCCCGACGGCGTTCGTTTAGCCGAATGGAATGTGCGGGATATGGTCGGCAACAACTCCCCCGGGGCATCGCCGCCTCGACTGATACAAGTGGACTCTGGCGCCTCGACCGAGCCGCTGCTGCCAGCGATGTTTGCATCCGAATCCGACTACGATCCTGTACGCAACCAAGACTTCATCGACACCCGAGGTCTTGTAGTCGATACGCCGCTGGAACTACTGATCCGCAACCAGGGCTACCTCGCCGGCGATTCGGTGGTCATAACCGTAAGAGGGCTTGCCGCAGATGGCAGTGTCTCTGAAAAAGTCATCAACTATCCGGTCACCTCGATTACGCCGATTCGCGTGTACATCCCTCTGGACCTTGGTTTTCTCTTGCAGCTATCGGGAGGGCTGATCCTGATCACCTACAAACGGGTTCGAGCAGACGTCCCTGATCGCCCTTCCGAAGGGGTGTTGTATGCCATCGATGGTGATCCGATCGAGGATGGCCTGAAAGCGCCGACCGTTTTGGACCTCGAAGAGGGTGCATTACCCGCCGACACCAACCCGGTGAGAATTGTGGTTCCGCGCTATTTCGGTCAGTTGCCGAATGACCGCATCGACCTGATCGTGACAGGCCTGACTGCTGATGGAAGACCCGCATACGCAACGTTTACCGACATGGCGGGCACTGACGATCTGATGTTCCTCTTGGAAAATGCCTTCTTCGCCGCACTGGAGGGTGGCTACTTCGTTGCGTTTTACGAAATCAACGGCGCTGCCGAACGGCCGCCCTCAAAGGCGATCACTGTACCGGTCGGCGATGCACAAGCAGTACTACCGAGGCCGTGGACGGTGCAAGCAACACCTCCAGACCTCACGTTCGACCCCGCCATCAGCCTGGCAAACCTCAACGTGCGCGTTGACCCCCATCCAGTAATCGTCGAAGGGGCCCAGGTACGGCTGATCGCCATTGGCACTCAGTCAGGCGGCAGTTTTATAAGCAACTGGTTCGACGTGGACCTCAACTGGGAGGGTTCAGTCCTGCCGTTTACCGTTCCACGAATGATCGTGCTGGCCAACCTGAACAGCACGATGAGGTTGTACTACGAGGTCATTCCAGCACCAGGTGCTACTCCTCTGTTTTCCAGGGATCTCACCATCAATGTCGGCATGGCGTTGAGGCTCCCGACTCCACCAACGGTACTGGAGGCAACTGCCATTTCACCTGAAGAAGCGGTGCTGAACCCGCTGCACGTTTTGCCTCCATCGCCCATCATTCTCACCATCAGGGTACCGGCTACCGACCTTCTCCCTACTGACGATGTAACCGTTCGTATTCTGGGTATGCCGGGCTTGGGTGAACCGATTATTCCGTCAAAACCGGGGGTTCCGGACGCCGGGCAAAACTACATTACCTTCACGCTTCTGAGCCATTTCGTTGCGGCTTACCTGAACAGTTTCTGCACGATATTTTTCACGGTAATGCGCAACGGCAACCCCACTGAGTCGGCGCACCTGAAACTGAACGTCGATCCGTTGCCGTCCAGCACCCTGGATGTGGTTTCAGTGCCCCAGGCATCAGGCAATACCATCAATGTAAAAATCTCTAACGATGTACAAATAGAACAATGGCCTTTCTTCAGGTCCGGGCAAGCAGTATTCATTAAGCTTAAACACACTGCCGGTGACCATACGGTGCGTGATGGGAGAGTCGTTAGTGCTCAGGAGTTCACCGATAAGAAAACGCTTGATTCGATACTGAGTACCTACCTTGCACCCTTGCCAAATGGTAGCTCGTTGACAGTTGAAGCGAAGGTATCGCTGGACGGGAGCAACGTTGAAGGTACCGCGATAAGCCTGGAGCCCAGAACATACACGCTGAGTTCTGTGCCAGCGCTAACTATTCCCGGTGATACCAGGGTTGTAAATCTCGGTGGGTGGTTGTTGGTTCGTTTTAATTTGTACGGCAGCACAGAACGCGCGTACCTTCCATCAACTCGTACAGCCAGCGGTGGAAAAACGCCTTACAAATACAGTAGCAGCGCTCCTTCAATCATTGGAGTGAATGCATCTACGGGAGTTGTCGACATACTTAACCCTGGAACGGTCACAATAACGGTGACAGACAGCTCAGTACCTGCACAAACTGCCAGCTATCGGATTCAAGTAAGTGGCGCCTATCAGAGACTTACCTACATAGGGGGGAGTGACTGGTACAGTGCCAAAGTAGGTGAGTCGTCGTATGGCAGGCTGCCCTCACTCGCGGAGTTCACATCCATCAGAAACAGATTTGGCAGTAACTTCCCTTCTCCACCCATTTACGGAGGAGACGCGTGGAGTTCAGAAGCAGCGCCGTTTCCAGACAACTATCGCTTCGCAAATCCGCAGACGGGTACGGGTATACCTCCTTATTATGCTCATACGCACGGTAGCGGCTTAAAACTCGCTTACTATATCTCTTAGCAACAGTTGGTATAGAACGCTTAAACAACGTCAACGGTTCGTTCACGGACCTCAAGTTCACATCAATACTGTGTAAAAAAAGAAGCCTCGTATCTCACGACACGAGGCTTTTTTCAATGACAGATTATTCGTACGTCGCCTTAGAAGTCATACCGCACCCCCACATTCACCCCCCAAGGCTGGTCAACACTCTTGCCCATGCTGCGCTCTACATCCGCATGCACCTTCCAGTTCTTCGACACCGCCATCGCCACACCCGCCGCCATCTCGACGCGAGAACCCGACAGATCGTTGTTGAAACTGTTGCCGTTCACCGACACCTTGTTGCTCTGGCCGAACTCGTGCGCCACCGCGGTGCGCAAGTACGGCTGCAGCACACTGCCAGCGTCCAATTGGATGTCACGTCCAACGGTCACACCGGCCTTGCCCACTACCGAAGAGGTACGTGCGCCTTTGGCTTGCAAACCATTGTCCAGCTCGTAGCTCTGACTCTGGATGATCGCCGTGGACAGTTGGCCGTAAGGCTCGACGAAGAAACCGTCGTCCAGCTTGATGTGACGGCCCACTTCGGCCGAGGCGGTTACCGCGTTCTGCGTGTAGTTGCCCTTGGCTTTCTTGCCGTCGCTCATCGCCACGTTGGACTCATTGTGCAAGCGGTTGAACTTGAGCACGCCATCGAAGTAGAAGCCGCTTTCAGCGTCCAGCCACGTGGCGTAACCACCGGCGTAGTAGCTGTTGACGGTGGCTTTGCTGCCACGGCTCAAGTCCAGGTCGGAGGTGCTGTGACCGGCCAGGAAGCCGGCCAACCATTGACCGTCACCACCGGACAGCGGCACATCAGCACCCAGGGTAAAACCGCGCTGAGTCTGGTTGTAGTGCACTTCTTTGTCGCTGTTGTTCACTTCGAACTTGTTGCCATAGGCACGGCTCCACAGCCCGGCCGATTTGCCGTCGCTGTGACGCAACTCACCCATGCGTGTACGCAAGTTGGTCATCTCACCGTAGAGCACGCTCGGCGCCGCGTTGGCCAACGCCAGTACGGAGTTGGTGCTCGGGCTGATCACCTTGCTGCCCGGGGCCAGCAGCCAGTCCTTGCCTTCGTTGTCATCGATCAGGCTGTAGGAGTAGGTCCCCACATCCACACGATCACCCACCAGGCTGAACTTGGCGCCACCGTCTTCGGTGTGCACCACGTGCAGGCGATCATCGCTCAACGGGTCGGCACCGCTGCTGGCGATCAACAGCTTGTGGTCGCCCGAGGACGTGCCGGTGACGTTGAGGAAGTCGCCGGTCAAGGTGGCGAAGTCCGCTGTCATGATGAAGGTGCCGTTGCCCGACAGGTTCTCCACGTCCAGTTGGTAGAACACGCCCGGGTCGCCGAACTTGACGTTGCCGCCGCTCATGGACAGGTCGCCCACTTGCTGGTTATCGACCATTACCCAGGTGGCGTCGCTGTTGATCGCGAGCTTGTCGACGTTCTCCAGGCGGCCAGTCAAGACCGAACCGTTGTTCAAACCGACGCTGGCCGTGCCACCGTTGTTGATCACGTCGCCGTTCATGATGGCGCGGTCAAGGCTCAGGTCCAGCGCGCTGTCGGTACCCACCTGGATATTACCGGCCAGTTCGCTGTTGTTGACACGCATGTTGGCGTTGCCGCCACCCGTCAGCTCGACCATGTTGCCGTTGCCGCCGACCAGGGTAGAACCATTGCGCACATCGATTTCAGCCGTGAACGGTCTGTGCACGCTGATTGCCGGGCCACTGAGGCCAACCACCCGCGAACCATCCAGTGTCAATTGAGGTGTCGCAGGCGCGGTCAGGCTCTCACCGGTCATCACCACACCACTGGTAGCCCCTGTAATTTCACTACCGGTTGCGATCGCCGCCCCTCCCTGCAGCACCAGGCCCTGCTGGCTTTTCCCGGTCAACGTGGAGTTGTTCAGCTCCAGCAAGCTATGGGTGGTGACGTTGGCGCCCCAGGTCGCACCGATGATTTCGCTACCATTGACCTGTGCGTAAGAACCCGTAGTCGTGCTCGGCTGGCGAACCACGTTCAAGCCGCCATTGTTATGGCTGGTAATCTTCGTGCCGGTAATGACCGCGTTCGAGTTGGACAGCGAAATCGCCGCCTGGGTAGCGTGTGCAGAGGTCACGTTGACACCGGTCAGGGTCAGATTGGAGCCGGTCGTAGCGCGGATTTCCTTGACCGTTGCGCCCTCGTGGACGTTGAGCGTCGCACCGTTCTGGGCGATGTAGTCGGTAGCGCCTGTTCCGGGATAGACGTCGAGTTTGCCGCTACCGACGTTACCGTCGACAACAATCGCGGAAAGTGCTTGCTCGCTCAAAAGGTACAGCGGGGCAACCGCCATGAGCTTGATGATTGACGATAAACGCGACAAGCGAAAACGAGGAGAAGTAATAGAAGTCATGTCATGTAGCCTCAAAAGTAAATACCGGTTCGAACCCGGACCCCGTATCGAATAGGTTTCCGTTTTCTTCGGCGCAGAGACTAAAGATCTGATTTCCCAAAGCGTGTAGGACTTTCCTTAATGCTCCTTGTATCGCGACCACAGGTCATCACGCACAAAAAAGCCCCACCCTTCCAACAGAAAGGATGGGGCTTCACGCTTGCTTCAAAGCGTCCCGCTACGACGTGACGCCCCCGGAACGCAACTACCCGGCACACCGCCGCCAGAGCCAACGAGATCCCAGGCCGCCCGGACCTCATCGGAGATGCCCCGGTCTCCCGTAGAAGGGCGATGGAGTCTCCAGCGCACACCGACATAGCCCCGGCCCAGAGTGCCGGTGTGGTCTTCGAACCAGGCTTTCAAGTCCATGGGCACAACCAGGCCGAGATTGACTTCAGGACTGTTGATTGTGAACCACGCACTCTCTATGGGCGTACCAACAGGCGTACCGACCGGTGTGCCAGGTGGGACAAACGCGTACCTGACAGCCTCGATCATCACTTCGTCATTGATCTGGAGCACTCCAGGATCCAGGACCTTGATCGGCACACCCAGCCAAGGTTGATGTGTGCAGTTGAAGTAGTAGCTGAAGTTCGGCTGCCCTGGAACGACCTGGGCATTATTGAAAATCGCATCGGCGAGGCCGCTCAGATTGAAGACGTCGACGATGACGTCCTGATGTGGCGAATGTTTGAAATTGACTGCATCGCGGATGAGACAGAACAGGGGAACAGTGCCGTTCCCCGGCTCTTCGATGTCGCTCCAGGCCACGGTGCGCGTCACGATAAACCCCGGCGCTTCCGAGCCCGTCACAGGGTAGGTGGCGACAACCTTGCCCTTATAGACAAAATCAACGAAATCACCTGACTCCAGGCCGGGTGCTAACAGCCATGTAGCGGTTGCATCAAACCCACGGTCTTTATCGGAGAGATGGTTCAGTGGGTTTGGCGGCGGCCCTCCGCCAATCAGATCAGGCCTGGCCAGGGCCGGGTCTACCGGGCCTTCGCCCGGGTTGGTGACACCCGGCTCACGCAGGTCAACGTCTACCTGCGTATCGGGCCCAGGGTAAGTGCTGCCGTCCGTGCGCTCGATGGTGAGCACAATGTCCGCCGTGTAAAAGTCACCGCCCGCTGCAATGGCCGCAAACTCCGCAGGAATGTCTAGCGGGAAGATGCCCATGCCGATGGTTTGCCGGTAGATTTCAACTATTCCCCAACGAACCACCAAGGTATCGCTGGGTAGATGGCCGGTGAGGCTTACCAAGCGTACCGTTGCACCCTCGCGGGCTTCCGCTTTATTGACCAAAGGCCCCTCCACCACCGAGACCGTACCAAATGTCGGTGGGTTGTTGAGGCTGACTCGTACATAAGCCGGGTGGGAAAGCACGGTGGCGTTTTTTGCTCGATCCTCCAGACTGTACCGCACGGGAATTTCGCCTGCCTTTTCCAGGATCATCGCGGTGGGAATGATCCCTTCGATGGGGCCTGTCAGTGGCACGTCATCCTCGAGCGGAATCGGGTTCGTCCCGACAAAAACCCTACGGATATCGCCCCCACGACGATCGGCAGGATCAGGAATGGTGAATTCGAGACCGAGTTTTCCTACCAGGTCAGCAGGGGTCAGTTCCGAGCCATAATCTTCAAATCCAATCAAACCAGGTTGCGCGTTATAGTTGGGGTCCTGCTTATCCACGTAGACCCGAATAATGTTGTAGTTTTCTTCGTTGTTGCCGAAATTGAGTACAAGCACCCGTATGTCCTTGAGCCCATGGGTCTGCAACGCAGATTTAGGCCCCAGATTCACCACCACAGGGTCTGGCAAAACGTCGCTGGCCTCGTAGGTCTCAACGTGTATAGGCCTGTCGTTGGCGTATACGGTGAGTGTTTCGAAGGGATTGATAAAGCCCCCCCGATCCCACCGCTGGACCCGGAGTACCGCGCCTGTCAGTTGCATGTCCCGATCCATAATATTCCTATGCGGGTCCCCGGTAATAGCGGGTAATAACCCGGGGATCACCGGGGCAGGCCGCAGGTTGGGGTCGATTACCGGGTCTTCCCAATCTTCCATGGGTTGCTGCGGTTCCCCGCAGGTTTTTTTATTGCCGATGTTTTGGGGCGTGTTGGACATGGTGCACACTCCTGGTAGGGATACGTTTTCACCCGGACAACTCGGGGTCGTCTATGCGAGAAGAACGAACTACGACCGACAACTACCTGGCCTTGCAAACCTGCTGATCTCGTCACCATTAAATGTGAGTTTTCGATTACTCGTAACTGTGAACCTTGACAGGTGACGAGCATTTGAGACGCACGGGTTTAACACCCGTGCGCAATTTCAATCGTCCGAAGTACAAGGCGCGAGGCCACCGGGACGGATCAACGTGATAGCCACCAATCGGCGAGGAGAGAAGCCCATCCCTCCTCCTGCGGGTTTCATCACCCGGTACCGTGCCACAGCGGAACCATGCCGCGGATTTGTTTGCCCGGCAGCTGGTTTCACCAGCCCTGGATGCAGGATAAAGGGGTCGAACGCAACCCTGAACTCGTACCCATCTCGAGCCTCGTCAGCAGTCAACGTATGGGGGAACGTTGCAATTGTTTCCGGCATGACGCCACTCGGATGACCATTGGGGTTGGCGTAACTGGCCCACTCCAGAACCACCAGATCACCCGCTGCCAGCAGATGAACGTCCCCCGGAATCAGGACGAATACACCGTTCACCCAAGGCCGCAATCGGCAACTGATAAACCCGGCATCGGGTTCTGGCCCATAGGTGACGCCAACGTATTCAAGGTTCTTCAAGCCGACGATGGGCACAAGATTGACAATCACCGGCGTGTCCACCGCACGCTGGCGGTTCACGCCGTTAAAGGTCCAATAGAAGAACGGGAAGATGCCGCCGCTGCCAAAGATGGGTTCGATCAGATCCCAATCGACGAAAAATTCGACTTCCTGCCCGGCGACGTCGGTTAGCTGCACGGTATAGGTGGCCACTGGTGCCGGATGGGTGCCTACCATCAACTCCAGGACTTCACCCGCATTAGGGTCGTCGAACAGTAAGGTCACGACCCTGAGAGGAAAGCCCACGTCATTGAGGGTCACCAGATTGTCACCGTCTCGCCCCTTGACGGTGACCACCTCCAGCAAGCGGTTGATCGGATCCGGATTGTCCGGGCTAACGTTGCCGGCTACCGTCAGGTTGACAGGCACAAACCGAGGTAGCGATGGCCTGTCCGGCGCCACGCCTCGCTTCCATGTGTACCCGGCACGTATCGTACCCGGCGTAAATTCAAAGCCACCCGTGGCCAGGACTGAATACGGGATTGGCACGCAGATGGGCCAAGCCTGGATAGCCGCGATTTCAATTTCAGGCAGAGAAATAAAGTTCCAGATAGGACGCAGAATATCGCCCGGTGCAGCGCCAAATATTTCAAGAATATTCATGAACACGCCACCGGGCTGGCGGGCATCGCTCAGCGTGATACGCCCATCGCTCAACTGGGGCACCTCAACCGCGCGTAGCTCAGCTGGCGTTACTGTCAGGTTGATATACAAAACAGAGGTAAAAGAGGGGCCAGATTCCCGGCCGGAACGGTCTTTCAGAAAGTAATGTGCGTTGTACTCTCGATTAGCCAGGGTACGCAGGACGTCCCCGGGAAAAAACACTTCAACGGGGGCCCCGTCCTTGTGTGCTTGGGTAATGGTGGTCGTGGCGACAACATCCAGGTGCCGTGGATGCTTGCGCGCGGGGCGACGCAACGGCAAAAGGGTCAAGTAGGCTTCGACGATATCGCCCAATCGCATGTCCAGCCAGGCCGGTATGGTCGGCGATACGATGGTGCCGACCACACCGTTGTTGTTGGCGGGGTTATCCAGGTAGGCGTCAGTGACACCGTTTAGCTCAATGTCAGGCGGAAATCGCAAGCGTGGGCCGCGTTGCCCCTGATTAGGCCCAACCTTGTCACTGTCCAGCAAGGTTACATAAGAAGGCTCGGGGGGGTTCCCACTGCTTTCCCTCAGGAACACCTGATAGCTCAGGCTATGCAGGCCAGGGCTGTCCATCAAATGGGGCGGTACCACCGAATCAACGAGGGGCAAGTCAGTGGCATCGTAAGGTGCTTCCACCCGTTTGGTGTCAAACGGTACGCCATCCAAATTCCATTCAACGGCAGTGACGTCACCGGGAAACAGCGCACCAGTCCCCCCCCACAGCACCGGCACCCTTACCGGCAACCCCGTACTTTGAAAAGGCACTGGGATTTTAAAACCAACATCGTCAGGCATGAGCGGCAGCGCGTCGGGCGCCTCCGGGGCATCCGCTTCAAGGGTTCCGGGCGCCCTGGTATTTGCGAGTATTGGAGTCGATACGGTGGGTTTAGGCATGTCTATTCTCCTTGGCAATCAGCAGTAAGCCGACGTCGACCAAGGGCTGGCATGCACCAGATTCCCGGGCCGGGGAGAATAGTTAATTCGCTCGAGCTGAACGTGGATACTGTCAGATCTAACAGGTACGCCTACTGCCTGATCCGTGCAAAATCGTGAAACCCATGACTAAACAAGCAGAATCGAGATGAAGGGCGGCATAGCAGCAACTGTGTCAATCAGACAGGCGGTAGCGCCCACTGAATCGGCGTCTCGCCATTCTGTTCAAGAAACTTGTTGGTACGGCTGAAATGCCCACACCCCAAAAACCCGCGATATGCCGACAACGGCGACGGGTGCACCGAGGTCAGCACCAGATGCTTGGTGGCATCGATCAGCTTCTGCTTGCCCTGGGCATGGGCACCCCACAGCAAAAACACCAAGTGCGGCTGATGCGCGCTGACCACTTCGATAATCCGATCAGTAAAGAACTGCCAGCCCTTGCCCGCATGCGCATTGGCGTTGGCGCGTTCCACGGTCATGGTGGTGTTCAACATCAGCACACCCTGGTCGGCCCAGCTTTGCAGGCAGCCGTGGTTGGGGATGTCGATGTTCAGGTCGCGCTTGAGTTCTTTATAGATATTGAGCAGCGACGGCGGCGTCGGGATGCCCGGTTGCACCGAGAAGCACAAACCGTGAGCCTGGCCGGGGCCGTGGTACGGGTCTTGGCCAAGGATCACCACCTTGACCTTGTCCAGCGGCGTGGAGTTGAGCGCGTTGAAGATCAGCGGGCCGGGTGGATAGATTTCTTTGCCGGCCGCATGTTCCTCGCGCAGGAACTCGCGCAACTGGTTCATATAAGGTTGCTCGAACTCATCGCGCAGGGCGTGCTTCCAGGTGGGTTCGAGTTTGATACGGTCGCCTTCGGTCATGTTGGAATGGTCTTGTCAAAAAGAATGAGGCGAACCCTAGGAAAGCCGACCCCGCTTGTCAATTGATCTGACACACCACCGGCACTTTCCTGCGAAGCGATCATACTGATCCTCTACCTTCCCGAATGAGGTCACGATGAACCTGCACTTCGAAGAGCTGACCGGCAGCGACGGTGCCCGCCTCGGTATCGCCAGCCTGGACGCGGAAAAATCCCTCAACGCCCTTTCCTTGCCGATGATCCTGGCCTTGGGCGAGCGCCTGGACGGTTGGGCGAAAGATCCGAATATTGTGTGCGTGCTTTTGCGTGGCAACGGGCCCAAGGCCTTTTGCGCCGGTGGCGAAGTGCGCAGCCTCGCGATGGAGTGCCGTGAGCAACCCGGCGTTGTTCCGGCGCTGGCTGCACAGTTTTTTGCAGCGGAATATCGTCTCGACTATCGCCTGCATACCTATCCAAAACCGCTGATCTGCTGGGGCCACGGCTACGTGCTGGGTGGCGGCATGGGCTTGTTGCAAAGTGCGGCGGTGCGCATCGTCACGCCGAGCAGCCGCCTGGCCATGCCCGAGATCAGCATCGGCCTGTACCCGGATGTGGGCGCCAGTTGGTTTTTGCCGCGCCTGCCGGGCAAGCTCGGGTTGTTCCTCGGCCTGACCGGCGCGCATATCAACGGTCGCGATGCGTTGGACCTGGGCCTGGCCGACCGCTTCCTGCGCGATGACCAGCAAGACGAACTGATCGACGGTTTGCTGCAATTGAACTGGCAGGAACAAACGCCGATGCAGCTCAACAGCCTGCTCAAGGCCCTGGCCCAGGAAGCGCTCAGCCAGCAACCCGAAGCGCAGTGGCTGCCGCGCCGGGCGAAGATCGACGAATGGCTGGATGTCGGCGATGTGCGCTGCGCCTGGCGCGCCTTGAGCCAGTTGCGCGACCACAGCGACCCGCTATTCAGCCGCGCCGGCAAGACCCTGAGCGAAGGCTGCCCGTTGACTGCGCACCTGGTGTGGGAACAGCTCCAGCGTGGCCGTCATTTGTCCCTCGCCCAGGTGTTCCAGATGGAATACACCGTGAGCCTGAACTGCTGCCGTCACCCGGAATTTACCGAAGGGGTGCGTGCGCGGCTGATCGACAAGGATCAGCAGCCCCATTGGCATTGGCCGGATGTGCAGGCGGTGCCGGAAGCGGTGGTGCAGGCGCATTTCCACAAAGCGTGGGAAGGCCGGCACCCCCTGGCGGATTTGTCTGAGCGTTAACGGTGCCCGCGATGGCCGCCGTCACCACGGCCCCCCCGGTCGTGACCACCGCGATTGTCCCAACCCTGGTTCGGATAGGGCCGGTAGCCAGGCCTTGAGTAGTAACGCGGCGCTGGCTGGTAATAACGCGGTGCCGCCTGGTAGTAGCGTGGCGCAGGATAGTAGCGCGGTGCCGGCGTGTAATAGCTGCGCCCGTAGTAGGAAGAACCGCCGCCGTAGTAATACGTCGGTGCCGGGGTGGTGTAGACCTCGGAGCGATAGTAAGTGCCGCCACCGTCGTAATAGGGCACACACGCGGACAAGGTCAGGCCGAGCAAGGCAGTGAGTAACAGTCGTCGATACATGGCGGCCTCCTGGACCGCGGAAGAGCTCCTCCAGCGACGCTGGGGGGCGGCATTCAGCTTTCACTGAATGACGAAACATCTGACATCAAAAACCGAATCTGGTGCGTTTTTGACACAGCTTGAAACACGTAGATCGGACGACCGGAGCGTCGGCATTTTCCAGCCTGTTTGGCACGGTCTGCGGCGACGCTGTATCGTGCCACCCCACCGAGATCCAGCCTGAACCGAGCCATGACCACGCCAACCCTCTGCCCCGCCTGCGGCGCCCGCAACGACTGCACCCTGGCCGACCCACGCACGGCCGATCAAGCCTGCTGGTGCTACAGCGTCACCATCGACCCGGCCGTGCTTGAGGCCTTGCCCGATGCGCTGCGCAACCAGGCGTGCCTGTGCCCACGCTGCGCCCAAGTGGACGCGCAATTGCGCGGCGAAGAACAGCCGTAATGCGCGTTGATCGGTTCCTCAGCAACCTGCCCCGCTTCAATCGCCAGCAAGTACGCGTGTTGCTGGTTGAACGGCGTGTGACGGTGGATGGCGTGGCGGTCAGCGATCCTCATCACGAGGTGCGCGAATTCAGCCGCGTATGCGTCGACGATGAGGTGTTGCAGGCCGGCAAACCGGCGCGCTATTTCATGCTGCACAAGCCGCAGGGCTGTGTGAGCGCCACAGCGGACCCACAGCACCCGACCGTCCTCGACCTGCTGGATGTGCCAGACAAAGACGAGTTGCACATCGCCGGCCGTCTGGACTTCAACACCACCGGCCTGATGCTGCTCACCAATGACGGCCAGTGGTCCCGGCGCCTGACGCAACCGCAGACCAAGTTGCCCAAGGTTTACCTAGTGGAAACCGAGCAAGCGATCGGCCCCGAATACGCCACGACATTTGCCGCCGGCCTGTACTTTGCCTTTGAAGACCTCACCACCCAACCTGCCACCCTGGAGTTGCTAGGACCGACGACGGCGCGATTGGGCATTGTCGAAGGGCGCTACCATCAGGTGAAGCGCATGTTCGGGCATTTCGACAACAAGGTGATCGGCTTGCATCGCGAACGGATGGGCCCTTTGGTGTTGGATGCGGACCTTGCGCCAGGAGCGTATCGGGCGCTGACCGACGACGAGATCCGACAGGTCTGACGACCGTTCAGCCGGTGATGGCAAAAAACCAGTTGGGCGCCTTGCGAGGTGGCGCCTGTGCTGCTTGAATCAAACCGTCAGCCGAAATATGACTGGCGAGTCGCCCATAACCTCCAAGAAACACTTTGCCCCGCCCGCGCTTGATCTACGGGCCTTCCAGGCAAAACCGCCCGCCATAACAACACCCGTCGACCAGCCGTCATCGGATCGACATGGGCCTCCCTTTTCCAGGCGTATGCCTACCTGTCACAAAGCTCGTGCAGAGTTATCTGCGCGCCCTACCCGCTTGCCAGGAGTCTTACGACATGAGGCCAGAAATCGCTGTGTTGGATATACAGGGTCAGTATCGGGTTTACACGGAGTTCTATCGCGCGGACGCTGCTGCAAAGACCATCATCATGGTCAATGGCTCCATGGCCACCACGGCATCCTTCGCCCAAACCGTGAAAAGCCTGCACCCGCAATTCAATGTGGTTTTGTACGACCAGCCCTACGCCGGCCGTTCCAAAATCCATAACCGCCATGAGCAAATGCTGACGAAGGACGTCGAAGGCCAGATCCTCCTGGAACTCATCGACCACTTCGCCGCCGAACACGTGCTGTCGTTCTCCTGGGGCGGCGCCGCCACCCTGGTCGCCCTCGCCCACCGCCCGCGACGTGTGGAGAAGGCGGTGATCAGCTCGTTCTCACCGGTCATCAACACGCCCATGCGCGACTACCTTGAACGTGGCGTTGACTACCTCGGCAACCTCGACCGCGACCGCGTCGGGCACCTCGTCAACAACACCATCGGCAAACACCTGCCGTCGTTGTTCAAGCGCTTCAACTACAAGCATGTGAGCAGCCTGGCCGAGCACGAATATGGGCAGATGCACTTCCACATCAGCCAAGTGCTCAACAGCGATCGGCTGTGCTACCTCAAGGCGGCCAAGCAGATCGACATTCCGGTGCTGTTCCTGAACGGCGAATGGGACGAATACACCAGCGCCCAGGACGCCAAGCTGTTCGGCCAGCATGTGGCCCACAGCAGCTTCAGCACCATCCAGGCGACGGGGCACTTCCTGGACATGGAACACAAGGCCGCATGCCGGGACAGTCGGGAGGCCGTCGTGGGGTTTCTGAAATCGGAGCGGCCGGTCAGCCGATTGCGTTATCACCAGGGTCAGACTCAACATGCCTTTGCGATTTGAAGCAGAATGCGGTCTATGTGGGAGCTGGCTTGCCTGCGATGGCATCACTGAGGTGTAACTGATACACCGA
>NZ_JANLGL010000109.1:0-19307 GCF_024655625.1 Pseudomonas sp. 18.1.10 | reverse complement strand
AGCCAATGCATCAGGTGACTGATTCACCGCTTTCGCGAGCAAGCCCGCTCCCACACAAGCCAGTTCCTACAGTTAGAACTGTGTTGGCCTAAAGGCTGGCGGTGTCTTCCGTTGCATACATCCACCGCAACAACGAATGCCGCCCACTGATCCCCAGCTTGATCGACGCGCGCTTGAGGTAGCTTTCGATGGTGTTGACCTTCAGCGCCAACTGCTCCGCCAGCTCCGGCGCGGTGCGCCCCGCCAGCAGGCCGACGCACACTTCCAGTTCGCGCCTGGACAGGGTCAGCCCCGATTGCACCAGGCGTTCCTCAATGCGCCGGCGCAGGGTTTCGATGCCCTGGTTCTGCGCCATCACCGAATCGGTGTCGAGCCGGCAGGGCTGGATCGCGGCGATGTGTTTTTCCACCATGGGCAGCAGCAGGGTGGAGAAGTCCTGCAGCATGCTGCGTTCCTGGGGCGAGAAATTCTCCGAGGGGTGCGAGCGGTACACCGAGAGTACGTAGCGCACATCGTCCTTGTGGCGCGTGAGGTGCAATTGGGCGGCGGGTTGTTCGTCACCCATGACCGCCACCGAGTCGGTGTAGACCGGGCTGATCGCGCGGCGGGTGTGCCCTTCGGAGCTGACCCGCAGCTGCGTGATATGGGTAGCGTCCACGGCCAGTTGAGTGAGGATCAGGTCATGCAGCATGCGTGGGAAATGGCGACTTCCGGTGCTGGCGATGACCTTGCCTATATGTGGGAACAGGTGTGAGTTCATCTGCTTCGTCCATGAGTTTCGAGTGCAGGTATTCAGCCATGACGCGACGGGAATCAACTAATGCGAATACCCCACGGTGAGAGCGCTTCCCGTCGAGAGGTATGCTAGTACAGCGGGGCGGCGGGAAGGGGATCCAATCCGGATTAATCTAGATTAAAACTGCATAACGGTAGTCGGAGCGATCCGACCACCGATGTAGGAAAGAATAACGTCGAACCTAGGGCTTATTTCAGCGCGTGCTCCGCCCTGGCGGCGTGGCGCGGTGCCGTGCGCGTGCTTTTGGCCAGCGCCTGGTGCACATCCGCCAACAGATCGGCGACATCCTCCAGGCCCACCGACAACCGTACCAGCCCTTCGCTGATGCCGTGGTGCGCGCGCTGCTCCGGGGTGTAGGTGGAATGGGTCATGCTGGCCGGGTGTTGGGCCAGCGACTCGGCGTCCCCCAGGCTGACGGCGCGGGTGAACAGTTGCAGCGCGTTCATGAAGCGGCGCCCGCTGTCGATGCCACCCTTGAGTTCGAAGGCGATCATGCCGCCAGGCATTTTCATCTGGCGCTGTGCCAATTCGTATTGTGGGAAAGATCGCAGGCCGGGGTAGGTCACCCACTGCACGGCCGGGTGGGCCTGCAAGGCTTCGGCCACGGCCTGGGCATTGGCGCAATGGCGGTCCATGCGCAGGGCCAGGGTCTTGAGGCCGCGCATCAGCAAGGACGCATCCTGCGGCGACATCACCGCGCCGGTCAGGTCCTTGAGCCCTTGCAGGCGGATGCGTTGCGCCAGGGCGTGGCTGCTCACGGCGATGCCGGCGGTGATATCGCCGTGCCCGCTGAGGTACTTGGTGGCCGAGTGCACCACCACATCCGCGCCCAGTTCCAGCGGGCGTTGCAGGTACGGCGTGCAGTAGGTGTTATCGACCACCACGGTGATATTCGGCTGGGCGTGGGCCAGGGCGGCCACGGCGGCGATATCCACCAGTTGCAGGTTGGGGTTGGCCGGGGTTTCGCAGTAGATCATGCGGGTGGCGGGGCTGAGGGCCGCCCGCAAGGCGGCGAGGTCAGTCAAGTCGACGTGCCGCACCTTGATGCCGAACTCCGCAATGCCATGGTGCAGCAGGGCGAAGGTGCAGCCGTACAGGGTCTGGCTGACGATCACTTCGTCGCCGGGGCGCAGCAAGGTCCAGAACGTCGCGGCAATCGCGCCCATGCCGGAACTGAACGCCACGGCGGCTTCGCCGTTTTCCAGGGTGGCCATGCGCGATTCCAGCAGGGCCAGGGTCGGGTTGGAAATGCGTGTGTAGAAGTGCCCGTTTTCCTCGCCGGCGAAGCAGGCAGCGCCGTATTCGGCGGTAGGAAAGGCGAACGTGGCGGACAGATAAATAGGCGGCACGAGGGCGCCGTGGTGGTCCTGGGGGTCATAGCCGTGATGGATGGCGCGGGTGGAAAAGCCGAATGCATTGTGTTTATTGTTCATGTCGGACGCTCCTTATTTCCTACAATGCTATGCTCATAACCACAGATGAACCTTGCAAAGTTTGCTGACATTTCCCACGCCAGTGAACGAAAAGCCCATAAAAATAATGATTAGAGGCACGTTATGCCCGTAAGCCTGGACCGTACCGACAAAGCCCTGTTAAACGCGCTGCAAGGCAATGCCCGCCTGACGGTGGCCGAGCTGGCCGACCGCGTCTCCCTGACCACCTCGCCGTGCTGGCGCCGGGTGCGCAACCTGGAGGAGAGCGGGGTAATCAGTGGCTACCAGGCGATCCTGTCGCCCAAGGCGCTGGGGTATGGGGTGACCGCGTTTGTGAACATCATGATGGAGAGCCACACCCAGGAAATCGCCCGCGCGTTTGAACAGCGTTTGCTGGAGATCCCGGAAATTGTGGCGTGCCATAACGTGTCGGGGCGCTATGACTTCTTGCTGGAAGTGGTGGCCAAGGACCTGGAGTCATTTGGCGAGTTTGCGCGGGAGGTGTTGCAGACGCTGCCGTGTGTCAAGGAGATCTATTCGAGTTTTTCGTATAAGTCGGTAAGGCCGTTGCGGGTGATTCCGTTGCCGGGCTGAAGGCTGCAAACCGGAGTGCTTTTCTGTGGGAGCTGGCTCCCACACTTTGACCGAGTTCGGGCACAGGGCAGCTTAAGCTAATGCCAAAAAGGTATTTATTACGTTTTTTTAAGATCATTTAGATTGGTGACTCCAACCCAAGACGTTTATGGAGTGAGCCGCCGATGTCGCAGCTTCAGTCAATCACCACCTTGCCGCTGCTCGACTTGTCACGGCTCGACGCCGGCCCGCAACCACGCCAGCAGTTTCTCGACGAGCTGCGTTTTGCCGCGCGGCATATCGGCTTTTTCTACCTCACCGGCCACGGCATCGACCCGGCGCTGCTCGCCCAGGTGCAGCAGCAGGCGCGGGCATTTTTTGCCTTGCCCGACGCCGATAAGCTTGCCGTCGGCATGATTAATTCCGCGCATTTTCGCGGCTACAACCGCGCTGCCTCGGAGATCACCCGCGGCCAGCCAGACCTGCGCGAACAGTTCGACGTGGGTGCCGAGCGCGAGCCGCTGAATGTGCAACAACACCCCGCCGCCTGGGCCCGCCTGCAAGGCCCCAACCTGTGGCCGCAGGCGTTGCCCGACCTCAAGCCGTTGGTGCTCGCCTGGCAGCAGGCAATGACGCAAATGGCCCTGCGCCTGTTGCGCGCGTTTGCCCAGGCCTTGTCTCTGCCGGAAAACGCCTTCGACGCGCTGTACGGCGATAAACCCAACGAACATATCAAGCTGATCCGCTACCCCGGCCGCCATGCGCAGCAGAGCCGCCAAGGCGTCGGCGCGCACAAGGATTCCGGTTTCTTGAGCTTCCTGCTGCAAGACCAGCAAGCCGGCTTGCAGGTGGAAGTGGAAGAAGGCCGCTGGATCGATGCGTCGCCGCGCCCCGACACGCTGGTGGTGAATATCGGCGAATTGCTGGAGCTGGCCAGCAACGGTTACCTGCGCGCTACCGTGCACCGTGTGGTCTCGCCACCGGTAGGCAGCGAGCGCTTGTCCCTCGCGTTTTTCCTCGGCGCGCAGCTGGACGCGGTGGTGCCGGTGTACCAACTCGCCCCCGAGCTGCTGCGCGATGCCCACGGCCCCGAAAGCGATCCGCGCAACCCGCTGCTGCGTGACGTCGGTTGGAATTACCTGAAAGGCCGCCTGCGCTCGCACCCCGATGTCGCCCAACGTTTCTACGCCGACGCCACACTTCCCCAAGCACTGTCCGCCTGATCTGGAGTTCACCCATGTTGAAGAAATCCGCCCTTACCCTGGCAGTGTTGCTGGCTTCATTCAGCGTGTCGGCGGCCGATGCCTTGCGCGTCGCCGCCGACCCGATTCCCCACGCGCAGATCCTCGAATTCGTACAGAAACTCGACCCGGACCTGAAGCTGAAAATCATCGAGATCCCCAGCGGCGTGAACTCCAATGAGTTGCTGGCCCATGGTGACGTGGACGCCAATTACTTCCAGCATCTGCCGTACCTGGCCTCTCAGGAGCAAGCCCTCGGGCAGAAGTTCACCGTGGCCGCCACGGTGCACATCGAGCCGCTGGGCATTTACTCGCGCCGCCACAAGAGCTTCGACCAGGTGCCGGACAAAGGCACCGTCGCCGTGCCAAACAACGTCACCAACCTGAGCCGTGCCCTGTACCTGTTGCAAGCCAATGGCTTGATTAAGCTCAAGCCGGGTTTCAACGATGCGGCCAAGGACCAGGCCACGCCCAAGGACATCGCCGAAAACCCCAAGCACTTGAAGATCCTTGAAATCGAATCGCCGCAGATCCCCCGCGCCCTGGATGATGTGGACCTGGCGGTAATCAACGGCAACTTCGCCCTGGAAGCCGGCCTGGAGCCGGCCAAGGATGCGTTGGGCCTGGAAGCGGCGAAGGGCAACCCCTACGCGAATATCCTGGTGACCACGCCGAAACTGGCGCAAGACCCGCGCATCGAACAATTGGCCAAGGACCTGCGCTCGCCGCAGGTGGCCAAGTTCATCAGCGAAAAATACGCAGGCTCCGTAATCCCGGTGGCGGTCGAATGATCGCTGTCGAGGGTGTCAGCAAAACCTACGCCGACGGCCAGCCGCCGGCGTTGGACAACGTCTCGCTGCACATCGCCGAAGGCTCGATCTTTGGCATTGTCGGGCGCAGCGGTGCGGGCAAAAGTACCTTGTTGCGCTGCCTCAACCTGCTGGAACGGCCCACCAGCGGGCGCATCCTGCTGGACGGCCGGGACCTCACGCAACTCACCGGCAAGGCCCTGCGCGAGCAACGCCAGCGCATTGGCATGATCTTCCAGGGCTTCAACCTCCTGCATTCGCGCAATGTGGCGGATAACGTCGCGGTGCCGCTGGAGATCGGCAACGTGCCCAAGGCCGAGCGCGCGGCGCGGGTCGCCGAGTTGTTGGCGTTGGTGGGGTTGAGTGATAAGGCGCAGGCGTTTCCTTCGCAGCTGTCGGGCGGGCAGAAACAACGCGTAGGCATCGCCCGTGCATTGGCGGCGCGGCCGGCGTATTTGCTGTCGGATGAAGCCACCAGTGCGCTGGACCCGGAAACCACGGCGTCGATCCTTGAGCTGTTGCGCGACATCAACCGCAAACTGGGGGTGACCATTGTGCTGATTACCCACGAGCTGGAGGTGGTCAAGGCGATTTGCGACAGCGCGGTGTCCCTGGCCGATGGTCGCGTGGTGGAAAGCGGCACGCTGGTGCAACTGCAAGCCGATCCGGCCTCGCGCCTCGGTCGTTCGCTGGCCCCCAGCCTGCAAGTGGTGAGGGCGGTATGAAGACCGATTGGAGTGACATCCTGCAACTGCTGCTCAACGCCACCGGTGAGACCCTGTACATGGTGCTGCTGGCCGGGTTGTTTACCCTATTGATCGGCTTGCCGCTGGGCGTTTTGCTGTTTATCAGCCGACGCGGCGGGCTGTTGCCATTGCCACGCCTCAACCGTGGGCTGGGCGCGGTGATTAACCTGGGGCGCTCGCTGCCGTTTGTGGTGATGCTGATCGCGTTGATCCCGCTGACACGCCTGATCGTCGGCACCACGTTGGGCAGCACCGCCGCCGTGGTGCCTATCACCATTGGCGCGTTTCCGTTTTTTGCGCGCATCGTCGAAACCGCGCTGGACGAAGTGGACAAGGGCCGCATCGAGGCCATCGTGGCCATGGGCGGCGATATCCGCCATGTGATCCTCAAGGTGCTGCTGCCCGAAGCCCTGCCGGCGCTGGTGGCCGGGGTGACGTTGACCCTGGTGATGCTGATCGGTTTTTCGTCGATGGCCGGGGTGATTGGCGGCGGTGGGCTGGGCGACCTGGCGATTCGCTACGGCTACCAGCGCTTCAACAACGAGATCATGGTGGTGACGGTGGTTGTGCTGGTGCTGCTGGTGCAGGGCGTGCAGAGCCTGGGGGATCGCTGCGTGCGCTCGCTGGCCCATCGCCGCTAGCGCGGTGCTTGCGCAGCAGCGCTTCGAACACCTGATGCACCTGTGGTGCATCACTGTGGGCCACATTGAAGCGCATCGCCTCCGGCAGGGCCGGGTCGTAGCCAAACAGCGTGCCCGGCGCCAGCACCATGCCTTGCTTCAAGGCATCCTGGGCCAATAGCTCGCCGTTCACCCCTGGCGGCAGGTGCGCCCAGATAAACATCCCGCCTTCATAGCCCATCGGCAACACGCAACCGCAACGCTTGAGCCATTGTTCGACGCGCCCGCCAGCCTCCATCAAGCGCTGCTGCATGCGCTTGCGATGCTTGGCGTAACTGCCTTCGCTGAGCATGCGGTACACCACCTGTTCAAACAGCTCCGAGGTGATGCCGCCGCTCATCAGCTTCATGTTGGTCAGGTTGGCGGCCAGTTGCGGCGCGGCCACCACGTAGCTGACGCGGGTGTTGGCGCTGAGGATCTTGGAGAAACCCGCCAGGTAAGTGACCTGATCGAGGCCGGCGAGGGCGGCCAGGCGCGGTGGCGGGTTGGGGTGCAGGTCGCCGTAGAGGTCATCCTCGATGATGTGGCACTGGTACTGGCGGGTCAGTTGCAGCAGCCGAAACGCCTGGCCGGGGCTGAACGAATGCCCGGTCGGGTTATGCAGCACGCCGGTGGTGAGGTACAGGCTGGGGCGATGTTCGGCCAGCAGCTGTTCGAGGGCGACAAAGTCGAAACCGTCGGGGCGCCGCTCGAGGGTCAGCACCTTGACGCCGTGGAGGGCGAGGTTGGCGTGGAAGTTGAAGTAGCACGGCGCATCGAGCAACACGCTGTCGCCGGGGCGGGCGAGCAGGCGCATGAGCATGTCGAGGCCCTGCACGGTGTTGGGGGTGGTGATGATTTGCTCCACCGGTACCGACAAGCCTTCGCCGTGCAACTTTTGCTGCAAGGCCTGGCGCAGCGGCAACAGCCCGGCCGGCGTGCCCAGCCCGGCGATGCGCAATGACGGCGCGCGCACCACGCTGCGCAGGGTTTGGCGGATGGCGTCGCTGTCCAGCCAGTCTTCCGGCAAGTGCCCGCCACCGGGGCGCAGGTCGCCGTAGACGGTAGCCAGGGGCCGGCGCAGGACGCTGAGCAGGTCCTGGGGCAGCAATTCGACCCAGGCCGATGACGCCGGGCGCGCGCTGTCCACCGCGACGAAATAGCCACGGCCCTGGCTGGACGTCAGCAGGTTGCGCCCGCGCAGGCGGTCGAGGGCTTCATTGAGGGTGAACTTGCTCACGCCCAATGTCTGGCCCAGTTCCCGCACGGACGGCAACTTGCTGCCCGGCGCCCACTCGCCATTCTCGATGGCCTGGCTGAATGCCTCGACGATCTGTTGCACCTTGGGTGTGCCTGGTACAAAAGCGATGGCGGAGACGAACATGGGGCTTCCTTATCTTTGCCGGTGATTTTACCGGTGAAGTTCGGGCGGATTAGGCCGCACTTTACCTGCCTTGCGCAAGGCCACTTGCCTAGACTGCGAGCCTTCTCCTTCAAGGTCCACGGCCATGACCAGCGCATTGACGCTTTCCTCGTTTCTCTACTTCCTACTGTTTTGCGCGACCCTGACCTTCAGCCCCGGCCCCATGACCATGCTGCTGTTGAGCCTGGGCTTGAAGGACGGCCTGCGCCGATCGATCCCGGCGCAGATCGGCGCCAGTGTGTCGTACCTGGTATCCATCCTGATCTTTGCCGTGGGCTTTTCGGAGTTGATAAAGGGCAATGTCGCGATTACCCAGGGTATTCAGTGGGTCGGCGTGGCCTACATCCTTTACCTCGCCTACAAACAGTGGACCAGCAGCGGTGTGCCAACCGACAAGGCCGGTGCCGTGGAGGGCGCGCGCAGCCTGTTCGGCAAGGGCTTGCTTACGGGGTTTTCCAACCCCAAGGCGATCATCATGTTCAGCGCCGTGTTCCCACAGTTTGCCGGGGCAGGGGAGCACAACTCGGCGTCGGACATCGCCATCCTTGGCCTGACCTTCCTGGTGCTGCAGTTTGCCAGTGGCTGCCTGTACTGCTATTTCGGCCAGCGCATCAAGCATGTGCTGGACAACCCCGCGCGGCGCGTGCTGCTGCAACGGGTCACGGCGGTGCTGCTGCTGGGAGTTGCCTTGATGCTGGCGCGGGGCTTTTCCCACTGAAGGCCCTGAGCTTATGAGCGGTAGTGGCGATTTGCCGTTGCCCTGATAGACTCCGAGCATCACCTCAGGATCGCACACCACCATGGCAGCCGTCGGAGGAAAGGGACTTCCGCTCGCTTCGCGCTTGTACAAATCCCGCACCCTGGGGCTGACACTCGGCTTTGTGTGCGTGGCCTTTGCGATGTACCCGCTGAACCCGCACCCCTGGGTGTGGGCGCTGATGCTGACCAACGCCTTCATCTGGCCGCACGTGGCCTTCCTGATCTCGCGACGCTGCGAGCATGCATTGCGCAGCGAGCGGCGCAATTTGCTCATCGACTCTTTCTGCGGCGGCTTCTGGGTCGGCGCCATGCACTTCAACCCGCTGCCCGCCGTGACCACCCTGTCGATGATGACCATGAACAACGTCGCCATCGGCGGGCTGCGCTTCATGCTCGCCGGTTGGCTCGCCCAAGGCCTCGGTATCGGCACCGCATTGCTGGTATTTGCCCCGGCGTTTATCGGCGTGACCACCCAGGCGCAGCTTTACGCCTGCCTGCCAATCCTGATGGTGTACCCCCTGGCCCTCGGCTGGATCTGCTACCGCCAGGCCGTCACCCTGGCCTCGCACAAACGCGAACTGCTGGCCCTGAGCCGCACCGACAGCCTGTCCGGCCTGCTTAACCACGGTGCGTGGAAAGACCAACTGGAACTCGAATTCCAACGCTGCCGCCGCGGCCACACCGGCGCCGCCATCGCCCTGATCGACATCGACCACTTCAAGACCATCAACGACACCTACGGCCACGTCACCGGCGACATCGTCCTACGCCGGCTGAGCAAAGTCCTGCGCCAGAACCTGCGCGCCACCGACCTGGCCGGGCGCTACGGCGGGGATGAATTCTGCGTGATCCTGCCGGACATGCCCCTCAACCACGCCACGGAAGTGATGGATGCGTTGCGGGATCGCTTCAATGCCTTGGCGTATGCGCAGGACCCGACGTTGCGTGCGAGCTTGAGCATTGGGTTGGCGCCGTACCAACTGGGGCATGTGGATGCCACCAGTTGGTTGAATGATGCGGATTTGGCGTTGTATGAGGCGAAGAGTGGGGGGCGGAATCGGGTGAGTTCGGTGCAGGTTGGTTGGTTGAGGTCGGTGTAGGGCGTGTAGCTACCACGTTGACTGATCTTCGAGGCTGGCTTTTTGGAGGTCGTCTTTCCAGACCTCATTGGCGAGTCGGTAGATGTCGGCGAAGAAACCTCGGGGGTCGGTTATTTCGGTTTCGTCCCAAGCCATAGTTATGTATTCGTCATGATCGCTTTCGAATTCTTTCGCGAAGTCAAAGTCTGGTACGTTTAATGCATTTTTTAGCATTGAAATCAATACAAATCTGTGCCTGTAAGAAAGGTACATAAGTTCTTCCAAGATGAATTCTTTTACTATTATTTCTCTGTCGGTAGGGCTGTTGGGGTCAAACTTCCATAGTGCTTCCCCTTTGGTTTCTTCAAGGTCATATATTGATAGTGCTGCCAAAATGTAAGAGATTTTTGGCGTGAACGGGGCATCTATAAAGGGTGATTTCAGCATCGTAATTGCTCAATATGGAAATGCAGTAAATGGGCGGGTTTTGTCGTTTTTGTCAAACCTAACTTCGACGTGATCCATGTTCTCTATGTACTTTGGGTTGTCTTTGTCTTTCTTGTTAGGTTTGTATCCGTGGCCAGCACCGGGCATTTCCATCTTGATTACCGGGTTGCCGGACGGATCGTGCCCCGTGTATGACGGATTGCCGTCCTGCATTTTGTGGATGGCTTTGTTGAGCGCGTGGAGTTGCATTTTCCAACTTTTGAATTGTGAGCTGGAGTTTACTTTTCCCTTTTTTCCATTAGCTGGGTTAGTGCCATCTATTGAACGTTTTTGCATTGCTGTACTTGGTATCTCCTTGCCGTGCTTGGCGACAGTGTGCATGTCGTATTTTTCCTCTAATTCCAGTACCCGTCTTTTGGCGTTTGCTTCGGTTAAATCCTCTATTCGCGCTCGTCGTTCGTCCCGCGCTGGTTTAGGTATCGCGGGTTGTCTCTCATCAACCCTTGCCCTTTCATTTGGGGCTTCGAGCCCTGCTTTTGGCTTACATCCGTCGGAACCAGGGCAGGTGCTTAACCCCAGCGGATCCACCCACCCCGTAGGATTAGGCACATACCTATACCCATTGATCCCCCCCGCCAACTTCACCGGGTCCGGCGTCAGGTAGCGACCAATATCCGGATTGTAGTAGCGATGCCGGTTGTAGTGCAGCCCACTTTCCTGATCGAAGTATTGGCCTTGGAAACGCAGCGGGTTGTCGATTGCTCCGACGTCGAGGCGGGTGATTTCGCCGTAGGCGCGGTAGTGGGCGGACCAGACGATTTCGCCGTCGGGGCTTGTCAGTTCCTGGGGTGTGCCGAGGTGGTCCAGTTGGTAGTGGTAGGGCTGGGCGGCGTTGGGGCCGAAGCCTTCCAGCAGGGCCAGCGGGCGGAAGCTGTTGGGTTCGTAGAGATAGCTGCGATGGCGATCCGCATGGTGTTCGGCTATTAGTTTGTCGCCTTGCCAGAAGAACTCGGTCGTCAGGCCGTCAACGGTTTTGCTGATGCGTCGGCCAAACGGGTCGTAGCGGTAGCTGGCGGTTTGTCCGTTCGGTTGAGTAACGCCGATCAGCCGATGCTGGCAGTCATAGCGGTATTCGGTGACGAGTTGGTGGCCTTTGCCGCGTCGCTCCTGGATCAGGTTGCCGAACGCGTCATAGTCGTAGTGCCGGTCCCCCTGGATCATCAACCGATTGCCCGCGACGATGTCCGGGCCGGGGCGGTTTTGCATGAGCAGGTTGCCCGCCGGGTCGTGGGAAAAACGCTCCTGGTGATCTTGGGAATGGTCGGCGCGGGTCAGGCGATTTAACGGGTCGTAGCTGTAGTGGTGTTCGCCTTTGCGGGTGTCGAGGATGCGGGTCAGGTTGCCGGTTTTGTCGTAGTCGTACTGACGGCGATAGAGGTGGTTTTGCTGTTGGGTAACGGTATGGGCGTGCAGCCGTTGCTGGTCGTCGTGGTGGTAGTGGCTGAGCAGTTGGCCTTGTTGGCGCTGGTGTTCCTGGCCGGCTTTGAACAAGTGCGAGGTGAGGGGTTCGCCGTTGAGTTCGACGGTGGCGAGGTGGCCGCCTTTGCCGTGGTTGAAGGTGATGCGGTTGTTGTCGGGCAGGCGCAGGTGTTGCAGCTGGCCGCAGGCGTCGTAGCCGTAGCGCAAGGTGCCCCAGCCTTGGTGTTCGGCGGTGAGGCGGTTTTGTCGGTCGTATTCGTAGGCCAATGACCAGTGGCCGTCTTCGACGCCGAGGAGGTTGCCTTGGCGGTCGTAGGTGTAATCGACGGTGCTACTGTCGGGCAGGGTTTTTCGTACGAGGCGGCCGGCGAAGTCGCGCTCGTAGCGGGTGACGAGCTGACTGCTGTCATCGCCGTATTCGGTCTTTTCCTGCAGGTTGCCGTTGAGGTCGTAGACGTAGGACGTGCGCTGGCCGTCGAAGCCGGTTTCCTGTTGGATCAGGCCGTTGGGGTGGTACTGCAACCCATAGATTTCGCCGACTTCGTTTTCGATTTCGGTCAGCAGTAAGCGCACGTTGTCGTAGCGGTATTTGACCTGGGTGCCGTCGGCGTTAATCCGCCGGCTGATGAGGTGTAGGCCATCGGCGTATTCATAGCGGGTAACGTGACCCAGCTCATCCCGCTCGGAGGTGATTTTTCCGTAGGCGTTGTAGCTGTATTTACGTGTATCGCCGCTGGGCAGGACGATCTGGATCAAGCGACCGGCGTTGTTCCACTCGTATTGAGTGAGTGCGCCATGTTCATCCTCGTGCGTGGTCCGCCGCCCGAGGTCGTCATAGCGATAGCGCTTGATACCGCCATTGGGCAACTGCTCCTCAACCAACTGGCCGCGTTCATTCCACACCAGCCGGTGGCAGCTGTGATCGGGATACCAAACCCCCGTCAGTTGCCCATATTGGTTGTAGCTGTAGTCCGTGACATTGCCGTCTGGATCCGTCCTGCGCGTGACATCGCCCTCATCATTGCGCTCGTACTTCCAGACCGCCTCGCCACGCCTTACAACCCGTACGAAGCCGTTGTCATGCTCGTAGGACGTCGGCTCATCATCCCCCGGAAACAGCGCCACCAAGCGTCCGGCGTCGTCGTACTGATACGCCGTCACTGCCCCCAGCGGGTCTTGCTCGACCGTCAGCCGGCCTTTGTCGTCATAGGATTTGATGTGCGTAGCGCCATCGGGATCAACCCGCTGCACCAACCGCGCCCGCTGGTCGTGGACGTAAACCTCCTGGCTACCATCGGCGTTAAACACCGTGACCCGCCCGTCGTCCTCCCAGGTATAGCGCGTGTCCATCTGCGCAAAACTCGCCCAATGCCGGACGCATCGCGCGGCCTTGCCAGACCGTTCCCACTCCCAGAAGAAGCTCGCCCCACCGGCCAAGCCACGCTCAAGAATCACGTGCTGATCGTCGTAGCGATAAACCTCGCTTTCGCCTACGGCATTGGTCGCCGACACCAACCGGCCAAGGTCGTCGTAGGCGTAGGAAACAACGCTGTACTCGGTTACCCAGACGTAGGGATCAGAACCCTCGGCCCGCTGAATCTGGTAATCCACTGCCACGATACGATCGGCCGAATAACGCAAAAACAGTGAACGCCCGACACCGTTGTCCAGCCGCTCGATGCGCCCCAGCAGGTCCCGGAAAATGCGCAGCCGGTTGTCATACGCATCGCTGATGGCTGTCAGCAAACCTTCTTGAAAGTGGTAGAAACGCGACGCCTGCGCCAGTACCAACTCGTCAGGCAAAGTACCGAGATAAATGGCCGCTTCGGCCAGGCTATTGGTGATGGCCGGCCGAGAAATCGTAGGCAAGGGAAAAACCGTCGAGCGGTTTTCATGATCCGTCCACACCACCGAATCGCCCGAAACAGCAAGCCTGTGGGCCAGCGCATGACTCCAGCCAAACCCCAACCCACACTCCACGTCCACCGCACTGGTGCGGTACAACCGCGTCCACTCGAACGGCAGAATCCCGTCCAACGTACCGTCAGTGAGGGTGAGCAATTCCTCGCCGGTGACCATCGACACCGGGCAACCGTTGGTGGCGGTCTTGTCCGCAGGAGCGGCCGCATCAGCGTTGGCATTTCTGCCCGAAGCAGGCACATCATCGACAGGCTCGTGCTTCACCAGCACGGTCTGCTGTCGACCCTTGCCCCGCACCAGCGGCACAGGGTTCGAAACCAGTTGATCCCCAGCCTTCAACGGCACATCCGGGATCATCTTGATCGCCGTCGCCGGCCCTCCCAGCAACAACGGCTTCGACACCTCGACATGCGCGTCCAGCTTCGGCCCCGCCAGTTGCTTGGCCAACAACGCCAACCACTGCCGCGCGCGCTCGGACTTCATAGCGCGCAACACATGCGCCCCTAGTTGCAACGCAACTCCCATCGCGGCGCCTACCCTTATCAGCAGCAAGGCAATCAACACCTCACTGGTGATTTCTCCCATCAGCTCGCTGACTTCCTGCGGTGGCAGCATGCGCATCCAGCTGACCATCGCCGACACATAGATGAACAACAGCGGCTCATCACTGAGCACCAGCAAACCGTTGGCCAGGCTGTCCTTGCCCAGTGCCAGCAGCGCGTCGAGCTCGGTTTGGGAGAGGTACTGCAACAGCTTTTCGCTGTTGGGCTTGATATCAGCCAACAGCTCATACAGTTGTGGGATGTTGTCCCACAGGTTGTAGAGCGTCTTACCCATGCCAGCCAGAAACGCTGCTTCCTCCAGCCTGCGTCGCTGCAGCGGGCTGGCATCGGTGTAGGTTTTCCACTGCGCCTGGAAGGTATTCGTCCACGCTTCACGTAGGCGCACTTCCAGCTCGGCAATCACCGATTGGTAGGACGCATACAGCGCCTTGACGTGATCTTGGGAAACGTTGGGGTAGAAATTGATCCGGTACTGCTGGTTGCGCTCACACTCGGTGATTTCGAGGGTGCCGCTCGGCCCGATGGTCTTGTGAATAGGCTCGCCCAGCGGGCCGCCATGGGGATCGACGCGTTGCAGCACCACCGGCGTGTTGCCGATGGGCACAAAGCGCGTGCTCTGAAACATGTGCACCAGGGTCAACGTGCCATTGGCCTGGCAGGTGGCGACGGTGCTGCTGGGTATGATCGAGCGGTTGACGGGCGCGACCAGCGCCACTTCATCGCCGACTTTGAACACCTGCTCGACATCCAGCGCCGCAGCGCTCCAGAAGCGTTGCGCCCAGTCGTCAAAGGTGTTCAGGCATTCGCGAAAATCGCGCAAGACACCTTCGGCGTCGACCGTCTTCGCGTCCATTGGGGTCAGGGCCAGCCTGCCAATGGCCGGGTTCACGACAGTGTCCCTACAACATGAAAGTCCATCTGCAATCCCTCGCACTGTGAAATCAGGCGAGGGACTTTGCAGAGGTTTTCAGGGTGGGGGAGTAGAGCTTATCCGGCGCTTACGTGGGACGTTTCGACAACTCGCGTCTTCTCTCGCCCCAGCACCAAGCTGCACAGCGCCGGCAGAAACAGCAGCGTCAACAAGGTGCCCACCAGCACTCCGCCAATCAGCACGTAGGCCAGGGACGACCAGAATACCGACAACGTCAACGGGATAAACGCCAGCGCCGCCGCCAGCGCGGTGAGGATGACCGGGCGTGCGCGGCGGACCGTGGCTTCCACAATCGCCGCGCGGATGGCCATGCCGTGTTCCTGGTTCTGGCGGATCTGGTCGGTGAAGATCAGCGTGTTGCGCATCAGGATCCCGCCAATCCCGATCAGCCCCAGGATCGCGTTGAAGCCGAACGGCTGGTTGAACAGCAGCAAGGTCGGCACCGCGCCAATCAAGCCCAGGGGCGCGGTGGCGAAGACCATGAACATCACGCCAAACGAGCGCACCTGGAACATGATTACCGTGAGTGTCAGCAGGATCATGATCGGGAACAGCGCCGCCAGTGCGACGTTGGCCTTGGCGCTTTCTTCAACCGGGCCGCCGATGTCGATCCGATAGCCGGCGGGCAGCGTTGCGAGCAGGGGTTGCAGGTCTTTGTACACGGCCATTTCCACATCGGGTGGCTGCACGCCGTCGATGATGTCGGCGCGCACTTCCACGGTGGCCGCGCGGTTGCGGCGTTTGAGGATCGGCTCCTCCATCACCGCCTGGAAGTGGCCGACCTGGGCCAGCGGCACCGCCGAGCCGGTGCTGTTGGTGAGCGTCATGTTGTGGAGGTTGCCGAGGTTTTCGCGCTGGCTGCCCTGGGCGCGGGCGACCACCGACACGGTGCGGTTGCCTTCGCGCACTTCGGTGATGGGGTTGCCGCTGAGCAGGGCGTTGAGCTGGGATTTGACCTCGTTGGGGGTAAACCCCAGCAGGCGCAGGCGGTCTTGATCCAGCACCAGGCGGTAGCCGCTGGTGCGCTCGCCCCAATCGAGGAAGGCGTCCTTGGTGAGCGTGTTCGCGGCGACGACTGTGCGCACGTCTTCAGCGACGCCGCGCAGTACGTCCACATTGGGCCCGGAAACGCGGAACACCACCGGGAACGGCACGGGCGGGCCGAACAGTAATTGCGTCACCCGCACACGGGCAGCAGGGAATTCTCCCGCTGCTATTCGCTCGCGCATGCGTAGTTTCAAGGCGTCACGGGCGTGGGAATCCGCCGTTTGTACGATCAACTTGGCAAATGCCGGGTCAGGCAATTCCGGGTTCAACGACAGAAAAAAACGTGGCGCGCCGCCGCCCACGTAGGTATCCACCAGGGTGGTTTGCGGTTCTTGCAGCAGGGCCTTTTCCAGCTGCGCAGCGACCATTTCGGTGCTTTTGAACGCACTGCCGGGCGGCATATACACCTCAAGAATCAGCTCGGAGCGGTCGGAGTTGGGGAAGAACTGCTTCTTCACCAGCCCCATGCCCAACCCGCACAGCACAAACGCCGCCACCACCAAGCCGGTCACCAACCAGCGCCGCCGCACACAGGCTTCGACCACGCCGCGCAGCTTCTGGTAATACCGCCCGGCGTAAATTGCGTCGTGCCCGCCGGGCACCGGTTTGATCTGCGGCAGCAGTTTCACCCCCAGATACGGCGTGAAGACCACCGCCACCAGCCAGGATGAAATCAGCGCAAAACCGACGATCCAGAAGATATTGCCGGCATATTCCCCAGCCCCCGAACGGGCAAAACCCACCGGCAGAAAGCCGATGATGGTCACCAGCGTACCGGTCAGCATCGGCGCCGCCGTGGAGCGCCAGGCGAAGGTGGCGGCGTGAATGCGGTCAAAGCCTTCTTCCAGTTTCACCACCATCATCTCGATGGCGATGATCGCGTCGTCCACCAGCAAACCCAGGGAAATAATCAGCGCGCCCAAGGTAATGCGGTCGAACTCGCGACCGCTGAGCAGCATGATTACAAACACAATCGACAGGGTCAGCGGCACGGCCGCCGCCACCACCAGCCCCACGCGAAAGCCCAGGGCCAGCAGGCTAATCAGCATGACCACCGCGAGGGCGACAAAGAATTTCAACATGAATTCGTTGACCGCCAGGCGGATGTTTTTCGCCTGGTCGGAGACCTTGGCGAAGTTCACGCCCAAGGGCAGGTCAGCGTGGATTCTGGCTTCCTCGGCCTTGAGGCTGTTGTCCAGCTCCAGGCCGTTCCAGTGCTTTTCCATGATTACGCCGAGCATCAGCGCCGGGTCGCCCTGGTGGCGGATGCGGTAGCTGGGCGGGTCTTCATAGCCACGGCTGACGGTGGCCACATCGGCGATGCGCATGACGCGGCCGCTGACTTCCAGCGGCACGTTTTCGATCAGCGCCAGGCTGTCGAAGGCGCCGTCGATGCGGATATAGGCGCGGGCGCCGGCCGTCTCGACAAATCCCGACGGCGCCACGGCGTTTTGCGCGGCCAGTGCGGCAAAAATCTGCTCCGGCTTGATGCCGAGCGTCGCCAGGCGCTCGTAGGAAAACTCGACAAACACCCGCTGCGCTTGCTCGCCGAGGATATTCACCTTCTTGACGCCTGGCAGATTGAGCAAGCCCTGGCGCAGTTCTTCGGCCATCTGCACCTGTTGGCGGTGGGGCAAATGTTCGGCTTCCAGTGCGTACAAGGCGAAGTACACGTCGGAATATTCATCGTTGAAGAAGGGGCCGATCACGCCTTTGGGCAGTTTCGCGGCTTCATCGCTGAGCTTTTTGCGGGTCTGGTAGAACAGGTCCTGGATCTCGCCGGGGCGCGTGGACTCCTTGAAGGTCATGCGCATCGACACGAAGCCCGGCTGGGCGATGGTTTCGACGCGGTCGTAGTCGTCCAGTTCCTGCAGGCGTTTTTCCAGGCGGTCGGCCACCTGTTCCTGCATTTCCTGGGCGGTGGCGCCGGGCCAGGCGGCGGTGATGGTCATGACCTTGACGGTAAACGACGGGTCTTCCGCGCGGCCCAGTTTGCCGAACGAGAAGACCCCGGCGGCGAGGATCGCGAGGATCAGGAACAGGGTGACCGCGCGGTGCTTGACTGCCAGTTCAGAGAGGTTGATACCGCGCATGTTCAGTGGTCCTGCTTGCGGTTGAGGGCCAGTGCCTGGGCGGGCAGCAGGCGTACCGCATCACCGCTGTGCAGCAGATGGGCGCCGAGGGCGACGATGAGTTGGCCAGGGGCCACGCCGCTGTCGAGCAGGGCGTCTTCCTGGCCGAGGCTGACGACATTGACCGGGGCGAAGCTGACGCGGTCGTCGGTGCCGATCAGCCACACGCCGGGGCCTTGCCCCGCATCCTGCAAGGCGCCGATGGGCACGCGGGTGTGCTGGGCCTGGCCGTTGCCTTGCAGGCGCACGGTGATGGTCGAACCGAGGGCGAAGCGCTCGACGGCGCCATGCAACACGTAGCGGGCGCGGTAGGTGCGGGTGGTGGGGTCGGCGCTGGCGGACAGTTCGCGCAGGGTGGCGGTCACCGCTTGATCCGGCGCACCGAAGGGGAAGGCCAGGGCGCGTTGCGAGGCTTGGTCGCGCCTGTTTTCCGGCAGGTTGACGATGGCTTCGCGGGCGCCGTCATGGGCCAGGCGGGCGACGACTTGACCTTCGGCGACCACTTGGCCGCGCTCTACCCGCACGTCGGTGATGATGCCGTCGCCGTCGGCCTTGAGCACGGAGTAGGTGCGGCGGTTTTCGATCTGGCTGGCATCGGATTGCGCGGCGGCCAACTCAGCTTCGGCGACCCGCAGGTTGGTGGCCGACTGGTCGAAGATCTGCCGAGACACCGCGCCCGTGTTGGCCAGGCGCTGGTAGCGGTTTGCGTCGTCACGGCGCTGGCGCAGTTGGGCCTGGGCGGCGTTGACACGGTTTTTCGCCGAGCGCAGGGCCAGTTCGAAGTCGCCGATGTCCAGCACCAGCAAGGTGTCGCCACGGGAGACGTGCTGGCCGGGGTCGACCTTGCGCTCGATGACTTTGCCGCTGACGCGGAAGCCCAGGTCACTTTCCGTACGCGCCGCGACCACGCCGGTGTAGGCGTTTTGCTGGGTGCGGGCGGCTTCGACCTTGGCCGCGAGCACCGGGCGTGGTTGGGGGGCTTGGGCGGCGGTGTCGGCCTGGCTGTTGCAGCCGCTGAGGAGGATCAACAGGGCCAGGGGGGTGAGAAGGCGCAGGGGAGAAGGGTGCATGGCGGGCTCCGGGGGTATTACAGAAAATTATACTAGTAATATTTTGCTAAATATTATGATCGAAATAAAAATTAAGCCAGCCTCTTTTATCTGTATGCAGCCCAGTCATCGGAAACGATTGGGATCGAGTGTGGAAGCTGGTTTGTGTGGGAGCGGGCTTGCTCGCGAATGCGGTGCATCAGTCAGAACATCAGTGGCTG
>NZ_JANLGL010000108.1:0-19502 GCF_024655625.1 Pseudomonas sp. 18.1.10 | reverse complement strand
AAGTACTTGTGACTGACACACCGCTTTCGCGAGCAAGCCCGCTCCCACACTTGTTTTGTGTCCGCCCTAAAATTTGTGTGTCGAAATATTCGCTACACGGAATTTTCACACATCATCTCGGACAATTCCCTCCGCTTCACTTCCGTGTAAGAAGGCTCTGTCTCGGGCCGAGAAAACCACCACAAAGAAGGTTTTTTCCTCAGTAATCAATAGCGCTGATGGCATTCCTCGGGCACCATTTGCGCCAATGCGCTGACCCCCCGTTCCTACACGCTTGGGCGTGGGCAGGATGCCGCTGCAATATTTCGCAACTTAAACTTCCAATGGGTCCTAAAACGACATGGCAAACCCGGACGCCCTGAATCAGCAGCGAGCTTCAAATCGCCTGCTGCAACCGACCGTCAAATCCCATCTGGCGTACACGCTGCTTTGCGCACTGGTCATGATGGTGATGTTCTCCCTGCTGCGCCTGGCGCTGCTGGTCTACAACCGTGAAATGATCCTCGACACGCCGGCCTCGACCTTCCTGGAAGCGTTCGGCAACGGCTTGCGCCTGGACATCCGCCTGGTGGTCTACCTGCTGATCCCGCTGCTGCTGGCACTGTTCAGCGTACGGGCCATGGCGGCGCGCGGGTTCTTCCGTGTCTGGCTGACCGTTGCGTCCAGCATCGCGCTGTTCCTCGGCCTGATGGAGATGGACTTCTACCGCGAGTTCCACCAGCGCCTCAACGGCCTGGTCTTCCAGTATGTGAAGGAAGACCCGAAAACCGTGATGAGCATGCTCTGGTACGGTTTTCCGGTGGTGCGCTACCTGCTGGCCTGGGCCGTGGGCACGCTGCTCCTGAGCATCGCGTTCAAAGGCGCCGACCGTGCGACGCGCCCGCGTGGCCCGTTCAGCGGTGGCACCATCAGCACCCGCCAGGTGGCGCCGTGGTACTCGCGCATCGCGGTGTTTGTGGTCTGCCTGTTGATCGCCGTGGTCGCCGCCCGTGGCACCCTGCGCCAAGGCCCACCGCTGCGTTGGGGTGACGTGTACACCACCGATTCGAACTTCGCCAACCAACTGGGCCTCAATGGCACGTTGTCGCTGATCGCGGCGGCCAAGTCGCGCTTCTCCGAAGACCGTTCGAATATCTGGAAAGCCACCCTGGACCAGCCGCTGGCCACCCAGACCGTGCGCGACATGTTGGTCCTGCCGCAGGAAAAGCTGGTGGACACCGACACTGCCGCCGTGCGCCGTGACTACCTGCCACCGGCCGAGAAGACCCTGCCGATCAAGAACGTGGTCGTGATCCTGATGGAAAGCTTCGCCGGTCACTCGGTGGGCGCGCTGGATCGTCCGGGCAATATCACGCCGTACTTCGACAAACTGTCCAAGGAAGGCCTGCTGTTCGACCGCTTCTTCTCCAACGGCACCCACACCCACCAGGGTATGTTTGCCACCATGGCGTGCTTCCCGAACCTGCCGGGCTTCGAATACCTGATGCAGACCCCGGAAGGCAGCCACAAGCTGTCGGGCCTGCCGCAGCTGCTCAGCGCGCGCAAGTTTGACGACGTGTATGTCTACAACGGCGACTTCGCCTGGGACAACCAGTCGGGTTTCTTCAGCAACCAGGGCATGACCAACTTCATCGGCCGTAACGACTTCGTCAACCCGGTGTTCTCCGACCCGACGTGGGGCGTGTCCGACCAGGACATGTTCAACCGTGGCCTGGAAGAGTTGAAAGCCCGCGAAGGCGGCAAGCCGTTCTACGCGCTGCTGCAAACCCTGTCCAACCACACGCCGTATGCGTTGCCTACGCCATTGCCGGTGGAGAAAGTCACCGACCGTGGCAGCCTCAACGAGCATTTGACGGCCATGCGCTACTCCGACTGGGCCCTGGGCCAGTTCTTTGAAAAGGCCCGCAAGGAGCCGTACTTCAAGGAAACCCTGTTTGTCATCGTGGGCGACCACGGCTTTGGCAACGAGCAGCAGATCACCGAGATGGACCTGGGCCGCTTCAACGTACCGATGCTGATGATCGCACCGGGCGTGCAGGAGAAGTTCGGCGAGCGTGACCACACCGTGGGCACCCAGATCGACATCGTGCCGACCATCATGGGCCGCCTCGGTGGCGACACCCTGCACCAGTGCTGGGGCCGCGACCTGCTGAACCTGCCGGAAGGCGACAAGGGCTTTGGCGTTATCAAGCCTTCGGGTAGCGACCAGACCGTGGCCTTGGTCACCGCTGACCGCGTGCTGGTATTGCCTAAGGAAATGCCGCCGAAGTTGTGGGAATTCGAATTGGGTGCCAACCCAAGCGGTAAAGTCATTCCTGAATCGCCGGACGAGGCCGCACTGAAGCAGAAGCTTGAGTCGTTCCTGCAGACCGCGACCAAGAGCCTGTTGGATAACACCGCAGGTGTGGTAGATGGCAAGCCGGACTAACTAACCGGCCATAAAAAAGAGGCCCTCTAGAGGGCCTCTTTTTTTGCCTGCCGTTTATATACGGCCGAGCAACAACAACACCAACAAGACAACCAGAACCACACCCAGGATACCCGACGGGCCATAACCCCAATTGCGTGAGTGTGGGAATACTGGAAGGCCACCGACCAGTAGGAGGATCAGGATAATGATCAGAATGAGGCTCATGGTTTTGTACCTTCTGGTTATTGAGCAATAGGCCTGCAGGTTTAATCACAGACGGCTTAATAACTCCGACTGGTGTGCTTCGCAGAAAATTCCAAGTTTTTTTAAAGCTTTTTGCACACGGGCTTATTTCTTTTAATTAAGCAGGCTTAGTTGAAAGTTATTGAACTTGTACAGTGCGCCAGGCTCGCGACCCGGTCGCGGGTTTGCCTGGGGCATTCAGCAACTTTATCGGGCGTGGGTGTGGGAAAAACCTTCGCTACACTGCCGATCACTTCTTCCGTGAACCACAAGGCAACTTCCTATGCAAAATCGCATGATGATCACTGGCGCCGGGTCCGGCCTGGGTCGCGAAATCGCTCTGCGCTGGGCCCGCGAGGGTTGGCAGTTGGCCTTGTCGGACGTCAGCGAGCCGGGCCTGCAAGAAACCCTCAAGCTCGTGCGTGAGGCGGGTGGCGATGGCTTCATCCAGCGTTGCGACGTGCGCGACTACAGCCAGCTCACCGCGTTTGCCCAGGCCTGCGAAGTGAAGCTCGGCGGCATCGATGTGATCGTCAACAATGCCGGCGTGGCCTCGGGCGGTTTCTTCGCCGAACTGTCCCTGGAGGATTGGGACTGGCAGATCGCGATAAACCTGATGGGCGTGGTCAAGGGCTGCAAGGCGTTCCTGCCGCTGCTGGAAAAGAGCAAGGGCCGCATCATCAACATCGCCTCGATGGCCGCGTTGATGCAAGGCCCAGCCATGAGCAACTACAACGTGGCCAAGGCTGGCGTGGTGGCCTTGTCGGAAAGCCTGCTGGTGGAGCTCAAGCAGCAGGAAGTCGGCGTGCACGTGGTGTGCCCGTCGTTTTTCCAGACCAACCTGTTGGACTCGTTCCGCGGGCCGACGCCGGCGATGAAAGCGCAGGTCGGCAAATTGCTGGAAAGCTCGCCGATTTCGGCGGCGGATATTGCCGACTATATCTACCAGCGTGTGGCTGAAGGCGAGTTCATGATTCTGCCCCATGAACAGGGGCGGATGGCGTGGGCGTTGAAGCAGAAGAATCCGCAGCTGCTGTATGACGAAATGACCACCATGGCGGATAAGATGCGGGCCAAGGCGCAGGCGACCAAGGCCTGAAGGTCGGAGCGGGCTTGTGTGGGAGCGGGCTTGCTCGCGAATACGGAGTGTCAGACGCGGATGAGTTGACTGACCCGCCGCTTTCGCGAGCAAGCCCGCTCCCACACAAACCCGCGCCCACAGGTTGGGGAGTGGTCTGTCAGGGAAGTTACCGGTGGGTGTAGGCCTGGCCTGATTTTGCCGCAAGCCATTGCTGTACTCCCGCGCAATCACGCATGGTCAAGGTCCTGTCACTCTTAAAGGACAACCGCCATGCTGGTACTCAGCCGTGCTGTAGGCGAAACCATTTCCATCGGCGATGACATCGCCTTGCACATCATCGAGCTGAACGGCTCCCAGGTGAAATTCGGCGTCGAGGCACCGGTGGGGGTCAATGTGCACCGCGCCGAGGTGTATCAGAAAATCCGCGAACGCCAAGCCGCAGAAACCCCCGCCGCCACCAGCCCGTAAACCACTCAGTCGAACAGATGCTTGGGCACGTCGTGCTTGAGCATCAACTGGCATTGCTCGCTTTCCGGGTCAAACACAATCAGTGCCTGGCCTTTGGTCAGCGCCTGGCGTACCCGCAGCACGCGGGTTTCCAGGGGCGTGTCGTCGCCATTGTCGGTGCCGTCGCGGGTGACGAAGTCTTCAATCAGACGGGTCAGGGTGTCGACTTCAAGTGCGTCGTAGGGAATCAGCATACAAGCCTCGGCTGGGGAATCCCGGCGATGCTACTGCGCCGGGGCCTTTGTTACCAGCAGTTGCCAGCCTCAGGTTTTTTGACCGACCAGACTGTCCACGGACGGCACCCGCGTGTCGCTCTCCATCTGCGTCTCGTGTTCCAGCTGATGACTGAAGCGGTCCAGTGAACCCTGGGCCGGTTGCGCATCGCTGGCGAACACCGGCGGGCTAAGGATGTACGCGCCGAGCAAGCGGCTCAAGGCCGCCAGGCTGTCGATATGGGTGCGCTCGTAGCCGTGGGTCGCATCACAACCAAACGCCAGCAGCGCGGTGCGGATATCGTGACCGGCGGTCACCGCTGAGTGGGCGTCACTGAAGTAGTAACGGAACAGGTCGCGGCGCACCGGCAGGTCGTTGTCGGCCGCCAGGCGCAGCAGGTGCCGGGACAGGTGATAGTCATACGGCCCGCCGGAATCCTGCATCGCCACGCTCACCGCGTGTTCGCTGGAATGCTGGCCGGGGGCGACCGGGGCGATATCGATGCCGACAAATTCGCTGACATCCCAGGGCAGGGCGGCCGCTGCGCCGCTGCCGGTTTCTTCGGTGATGGTGAACAGCGGGTGACAGTCGATCAGCAATGGCGCGCCGCTGTCGACGATGGCTTTGAGCGCCGCGAGCAGGGCAGCCACGCCGGCCTTGTCGTCGAGGTGACGGGCGCTGATATGCCCGCTGTCGGTGAACTCGGGCAACGGGTCGAAGGCCACGTAGTCACCGACGCTGATCCCCAGGGAATCGCAATCGGCGCGGGTCGCGCAGTAGGCGTCGAGGCGCAGCTCCACATGGTCCCAACTCACCGGCATCTCATCCACGGCGGTGTTGAACGCATGCCCGGAGGCCATCAGCGGCAGCACGCTGCCACGGATCACGCCATTGTCGGTGAACAGGCTGACACGGCTGCCTTCGGCGAAGCGGCTGGACCAGCAGCCCACTGGCGCCAGGGTCAGGCGGCCGTTGTCCTTGATCGCCCGCACGGCGGCGCCGATGGTGTCGAGGTGGGCGGACACGGCGCGGTCGGGGCTGTTTTTCTGGCCCTTGAGGGTGGCGCGAATGGTGCCGCGCCGGGTCATTTCGAAGGGGATGCCCAGTTCTTCCAGGCGCTCGGCGACGTAGCGCACGATGGTGTCGGTAAACCCGGTGGGGCTGGGAATGGCGAGCATTTCCAGGAGGACTTTTTGCAGGTAGTTGAGGTCGGGTTCGGGGATGGTTTGGCTCATAAAGACTCCTGTTGGTTCAAGGGTAGATGTCGCCTGTACTGACGCCTTCACGGGCAAGCCCGCTCCCACATTGGAATGCGATCAACCTGTGGGAGCGGGCTTGCTCGCGAAGGCGCCGGGTCAGGCAACACATCTCTCAAACCGTCGGCTAACTGTGAGGAAACAACAAATCCACAAACCGCTCAGCCGTCGGCTGCGGTTCATGATTGGCCAATCCGGCCCGTTCGTTGGCTTCGATAAACACATACTCGGATTGGTCGGCGGCGGGCACCATCAGGTCCAGGCCCACCATGGGGATGTCCAGGGCACGGGCAGCGCGCACGGCGGCGTCCACCAGCGTGGGGTGCAGGATCGCGGTGACGTCTTCCAGGCAGCCGCCGGTGTGCAGGTTGGCGGTGCGGCGCACGGCCAGGGTCTGGCCCCGTGGCAGGATGCTGCTGTAGTCGTAGCCCGCGGCGTGCAGGGTGCGTTCGGTTTCGGCATCCAGGGGGATTTTGCTTTCACCGTCGGTCGCGGCCTGACGGCGACGGCTTTGGGCTTCGATCAGTGCGCCGATGGAATGATGACCATCGCCGGTCACTTCGGCCGGGCGGCGGATCGCAGCGGCGACCACCTCGAAACCGATCACCAGGATGCGCAGGTCCAAGCCCTCGTGAAAGCTCTCCAGCAGCACACGGCTATCGAACTGACGCGCTGCTTCAATCGCCTGCTGCACCTCTTCGATGCTCTGCAAATCCACCGCGACGCCCTGGCCTTGCTCGCCATCCAGCGGCTTGACGACGATGCGCTGGTGTTCGTCGAGGAACTCCAGGTTGTCATCGGCACTGCCCGCCAATTGCTGCGATGGCAGTTTCAAGCCTGCGGCCTTGAGCGTTTTGTGGGTCAGGCTCTTGTCCTGGCACAAGGTCATGCTGATGGCGCTGGTCAGGTCGCTCAACGACTCGCGACAGCGCACGCGGCGCCCGCCGTGGCTGAGGGTGAACAGGCCCGCGTCGGCATCATCCACCTGCACATCGATGCCACGCCGGTGGGCTTCCTCGACGATGATCCGCGCATAGGGATTGAACCCTGCCTGCGGCCCCGGGCCGAGGAACAGCGGTTGGTTGATGCCGTTCTTGCGCTTGATCGCAAAGGTGGTCAGCGCCCGAAAGCCGAGCTTGGCGTAAAGGTTCTTGGCCTGGCGGTTGTCGTGCAGCACCGACAGGTCCAGGTAGCTCAGGCCACGGCTCATGAAGTGTTCCACCAGGTGGCGCACCAGCACTTCGCCCACGCCGGGGCGCGTGCACTGCGGATCGACCGCCAGGCACCACAGGCTGCAACCGTTTTCCGGGTCGTGAAAGGCTTTCTGGTGATTGAGGCCCATCACGCTGCCGATCACCGCGCCGCTGTCTTCATCCTCCGCCAGCCAATACACCGGGCCACCTTGATGGCGCGGCGTGAGGCGTTCGGCATCCACGGGCAACATGCCCCGGCCTTGATAGAGCTGGTTCACGGCCAGCCAATCGGCCTCGCTTTGCACCCGACGGATACGAAAGCCGCGAAACACGCGGGTCGCCGGGCGATAGTCGGTGAACCACAGCCGCAGGGTGTCGGAGGGGTCGAGAAACAGCTGCTGCGGGTCGATCCCGAGGATCTGCTGGGGCGCCGCCACGTACAGCGCGATATCCCGTTCGCCGGATTGCTCATTGAGCAGTTCCTGGGCCAGGCTCGCCGGGTCGGGAAACGTGTGACCGATCAATAACCGGCCCCAACCGCAATGCACGGCAATAGGGTCTGCGCTCAACGGGCTGCCATCTTCGGCCAGCCGGGCTTGCAGGCGCTCGTAGGACGGCGCCTGGCCCTTGAGTAAGCGTTGGCTGTAGGCCGCTGCGTGAGGTTTCATCGATCAGATTCCTTGTTCGCTGAGCCACAGGTTCAGCGCCGCCAGTTGCCACAGCTTGGAGCCACGCAGCGGGGTCAGTTGGCCTTGCGGGTCGGTGAGCAGGCGGTCGAGCATGGCGGGGTTGAACAGGCCGCGATCCTGGCTCGGGTCCAGCAACAGCTCGCGCACCCAGTTCAGGGTGTCGCCCTGCAAATGCTTGAGGCCCGGCACCGGGAAGTAGCCTTTTTTGCGGTCGATGACTTCGCTCGGGATCACGCGGCGTGCGGCTTCCTTGAGGACTTGCTTGCCACCGTCGGGCAGCTTGAATTTGCCCGGCACGCGGGCTGACAGTTCCACCAGGCGGTAATCGAGGAATGGCGTGCGCGCTTCCAGGCCCCAGGCCATGGTCATGTTGTCCACCCGCTTGACCGGGTCATCCACCAGCATCACCGTGCTGTCCAGGCGCAGGGCCTTGTCCACGGCGGCATCGGCGCCGGGAATGGCGAAATGTTCGCGCACGAAGTCGCCGGCGGCGTCATTGGCGGTCAGCCATTGCGGCGCGACGGTGGCGGCATAATCGTCGTAGCTGCGATCAAAAAACGCTTCGCGATAGGCCGCATACGGATCAGTGGCGCCGTCCACCTGCGGGTACCAGTGGTAACCGGCAAACAGTTCGTCGGCGCCCTGGCCGCTCTGCACCACTTTGCAATGCTTGGCCACTTCCCGCGACAGCAGGTAAAAGGCGATGCAGTCGTGGCTGACCATCGGCTCGCTCATGGCGCGGAACGCCGCCGGCAGTTGCTCGATGATCTCGCTTTCGGCGATGCGCAACTGGTGGTGATGGGTGCCGTAGTGCTTGGCGATCAGGTCGGAGTACTGGAACTCGTTACCGGCCTCGCCGCCGGCATCTTCGAAGCCGATGGAGAATGTGGACAGATCTTGCACGCCGGCTTCCCGCAGCAGGCCGACGAGCATGCTTGAGTCGACGCCACCGGAGAGCAGCACGCCCACATCCACCGCCGCACGTTGGCGGATGGCCACGGCTTCGCGAGTGCTGTCGAGGACGCGGTCGGTCCAGTCTTCCAGCGTGAGGTTTTTCTCATCCTCACGCGGGCCGTAGGGCAGGGTCCACCAGGTTTTCTGCTCGGTCTTGCCGCTGGCGTCGATGCGCATCCAGCTTGCTGGCGGCAGCTTTTCGATGCCAGCGAGCAAGGTGCGAGGTGCCGGCACCACGGCGTGGAAGTTCAGGTAGTGATTGAGCGCCACCGGGTCGAGGATCGGGTTGATATCGCCGCCCTTGAGCAGCGCCGGCAACGCCGAGGCAAAGCGCAAACGCTGGCCGGTACGCGACAGGTACAACGGCTTCACACCGAGACGGTCACGGGCAATGAACAGGCGCTGGGCATCGCGCTCCCAGATGGCAAAGGCAAACATGCCGTTTAGCTTGGGCAGCAGCGCTTCGCCCCAGGCGTGGTAGCCCTTGAGCAGCACTTCGGTGTCGCCGCCGGAATAGAAGGCGTAGCCCAGGGCTTCCAACTCTTGGCGCAGTTCCGGGAAGTTGTAGATCGCGCCGTTGAAGGCCAGGGACAGGCCCAAGTGGGCGTCAACCATCGGTTGGGCCGAGCCGTCCGACAGGTCCATGATTTTCAGGCGTCGATGGCCCAGCGCAACCGGCCCCTGGGCATGGAAACCCCAGGCATCGGGGCCTCGGGGGGCCAAGTGGTGGGTGATGCGTTCTATCGCTGCCAGGTCGGCAGGTCTGTGATCAAAACGTAACTCGCCAGCTAATCCGCACATAAATTCCTTACCGGTTTTTCCGTTGGGGAGGGGAATACTCGATACGCCCAGAAGGGCGCGTACCCAGAAACTGACACGGGGCTATTCGGGGAGTTTTAGACCGATAAGTTATAAGGCAAATGGCCGCAAGCCTCGCGGCGGCGCTTGCCCAGTGGCGCGGGATGTAGGGAAGTGGTGGTAAATCCCTGTGCAATCGACGCGGATTTTGCGGGTTTCAAGCGCTCGATCGGCCCGGTATTTGAATCTGAATTTACGTCGCGTGCGCTTAACGTAGTGGGTCATCAATCAATGCAAAAAGGACGGCAGCGATGACCGATACCCCCGATTTATATACCCTCACTGCCCCGATGACCCGGGATGAACTGGACGATGCCTTGCTGGATTTGACCGGCGATCTGGACAAGGCTCAAGTGCTGCACAAGACGTTGCCGCAGTGGATGGTGAAAGCACCGTCTGCCGTGATGGAAGCCCTTGAAGAGGACTACCGGCGCAGCAAAGCCGCGCGCCGCAACCTTGAGAATCGCTTGAAGCGTCTCAAGCCATTGGATGCGTTCTGCATCAAGAAGCTGAATGAGTACCTGGCCCAAAAAGGGCATGCGAATCTGGATGTGCGCCACGACTACCTGAAATGGACCCGCACTCAAACGGTTGGATCGACCCAGATCATCGGCCTGCCGATCAGGTCGCTGGTCTTGGAAGAGTCCAGCCTGGTGCTGGCCGCCATGCAGAATTTTTCCGCCGACGAGGCCAAGCCGGATGGCTTGTCAACGGATGCCGCGATTCACCTCGCAAAGGACAAGTCGGTTGCCATGGGCATCACCGCGCAGCAATTTGTCGGTTACTGCCGGGACTTGGACCTGGGCGGCGCCTACCAGAAACATATTCTTGAAGTCTTCGGCTTGACGACCTTTGACGAGGTCGCCTCGCCAGGGGGCCACTCCCAGGCGGCCATCGATGTGGGCCACGGCATGCGCGCCGATATGCTGATTGACCTGCACATCGCGCGCGCCAAGGACCACATCAACCAGAAGAACTACGCCCGCTTGCTCAAGCTTATCAAGAGCAACCAGTCGGTGGAGTGGGTCGCCAAAAGCGAGCCAGGCGCCAAGCCCTTGATCTGGCAAGGCTTGAAAATCTCCAAGGCGTGCGTGTGGGGGGTGTTGGTGTTCTCCGAGGACACCTTGGGTAAGTTGGATGCCGACGAGTTCATCGTCTATATGCCCAACGAACCTCAGCGGCCTTGGTTCCAGTATGCGTCCATCGAGGATTTCAAGACGTACCTGACGGCAAGTTTGAAGAAAGCGTCCTACCTGGCGTTTTTCGAGCGCTTCCTGGATGAGTTGGAGCGTGCGGATTTCCTCAGCCATTTCAAAAAAGATCCGACCTTGGGGTCGGTGCAGGCGAAAATACCCGTCGGCAACTTCAACGATTTTTTCTTCCAGAGCTGTCTCGGAAAAATCCAGCTCGACGTTCGGGTGCTGGTTGTGCCGACGGCGCAGGCCGATGAAGACGCGCGCTATCAGCGTTTGCTGGATTTCGTCGACGCGGGTCTGGAACTCTTGAATATGGCGGGCTTTTTCGTCCCGGTGCTAGGCCAATTGATGCTGGGCGTGGCCGTCGGCCAATTGCTCGGCGAAGTGTATGACGGCCTGGAAGACTGGAGCCACGGCGACCATGCGGATGCGCTCAAGCACTTGATCTCCGTGGCGCAGAATGTTGCCAGCATGATTGCGTTTGCGGTGGGCGGGCGTGTCGTCGGCTCGCTCAAGCGCAGCCACACGTCGTCTAGCGCGTATTTTGATAAGTTCGAGGCCGTGGAGCTGGCGGATAAGCGTTCCCGTTTATGGCGCCCGGAGCTCAGTTATTATCGCCGGGCGGGCGGGCTGCCTGAGCCCTGGGTGGCCAACAGTCGCGGTGTGCATCAGATGAACGGCAGTTCGTATGTCCAGATAAATGGCGCGGCCTATCCCATTGCCTACGACGCCAACCTGGGCGAATGGTGCCTCAAGCACCCCACGCGCTCGACGGCCTATCGGCCGCCGCTGCGGCACAACATGAAGGGTGGCTGGCAGCATGTCTTCGAACGTCCGGAAGAATGGACGGACCCAACGTACACCCTGCGTCGAATCGATCCGAGCCTGGGGGATATACCGTCCGAGGCGCTGCAATCCATCGCGGCCATCCACCAGACGGACCTCGCCGAACTACAGCGCCTGGCGCTGGAACACGCGCCACTGCCGGAGCGCTTCCAGGACACCGTGGCGCGTTTCAAGCTGCACCAGCAAGTCCTCGACTTCGCCGATGCCTTGGCCAGGGAGGGCAAGCTCGACCCGAGCACCGCGCGCACCCAGATCCTGGCCTTGCCGCTGATGCCGGGTTGGCCGAAGGAGCGTTTTTTCGAACTGCTGGACAATCGCGGCAACCTGCTGGAAAGCCACCCTGATCTCGCGCCCTTCGACTACGAAGACCAGAGCATCCATATCACCGAGCAACAACTCAGGGAGGGGCAGGTATTCGAGACCTTGCTCGAGGCCTTGTCGGGCGATGAGCGCAACACGTTGCTGGGTAAAACCACGACCCTTGAGGAGGCGCCGGCGCTGCTCAAGCGTCAATTGCTGGACACGGTGAACAATCGGCATCGCAGGCTGTATGACAAGCTCTATGACGAATACAAAGGCGTGCTTGATGACGAAACGGCGCCGTTGCGTGAGCGATTCCCACAACTGTCCCGTCAGGTCGCCAGGGAACTGAGGGTCAGCGCCTCTTCCATGGATCGGCGGTATTTGATCAAGGACCGTCGTATACCGTTGTCGCTGGAGCAGCGCACGCGTGAGGTGCTCGACCAGATGGCCGAGGATCAGGCGCTGATGGGGTTGTACTGGCCACCCTTGGCCGGTGCTTCGACCCGGCGGGTGATCTTCGCCATGCTCGGCCGTTTGAGTCGATGGCCGGTGGACATGTTGTTGCAAATGCATGAGGACAGCTTGAGCGGCAAAGTATTGGAGCAGGTCGGGCCTTCGACGGCGGCGGTGCGCCGTCACATTGTGCGAAACCAGCAGGGTTTCCAGGCCTTTGATGAGAAGGGCGTGAGCCTGAATACGCGTGTGAGTGGGCCAGACGGCTTGCTGCAATCGGTGGTCGATTGCCTGTCGCCGGCGCAGCGCCGGGCCATGAACCTGATGAATGAGCAACCGGTCGGGCATTTGCGCAGCCAGCTGCGTTTCAAGTCGCAGGATGAGCGCGACCGTATCGCGCGTTACCTGTGGCCGGAGCGCGGCATTCCCGAAGAGGCGCCAAGTTGCGTGCGGGCACAGGTCGTCGGGGCGCAGGGCGGCACTGGATTTGCTTCGGCACTGGTGCGCAAGGTGAAGCGGCTTTTCCCCCTATTGGATGAGGCGCAAGTGTCCGCGTTGCTCGAGGGCGCAGGGATGGGCCCCATAGGCCGGGCCAGGGCAGTCCAGGCGTTGCAGCAGCAATACGTGACGTTGCGTAAAACGTTGCGCTCGTGGGGCAGGCAACGTATTGCCCCGCTTGTTGACGGCCTGTCCCCGTCGCAATTGCGCCTGAGTCGCGCCCAGGTGTTTGCAGCCCTGAAGCATGCCTGGCGTGGGCAGTCCTTGATGCAGAACGATCAAGGCAGCAAGGTGCCGGGGCTCAAGTTGGATCGCATGGTTTTCGGCGACTTCCCCACATTGCCCGCACAGGTGATGTTTGACCGGGTGCAGTGGTTGTCTTTACGGCAGATGGAACTGAGCCGCGACCCATCGCCTTTTCTGAAACACTTCAATAATGTGAAGGGCGTTGAACTGGCCGATAACCGGCTCTCGCAATTGCCAGAGGGGCTGTCCTCCATGGCAGGACTGGAGCACCTGAACCTGGCGCGCAATCAGTTGAAAATGACCGAGGCGATGCGCAAGGCGTTCGCGCAGATGCGTACGTTGAAATCCCTCAACCTGTCCGGCAACCCCTTGGTTGACTCTCCGGACGTCAGTCGCCAATTCGAGCTGCGCGAATTGGTCCTCAGCAATTGTCGCCTGCGCGGCTTGCCCGAGGGCGTCAGGCGCCTGCCGTATCTGGAGCGTCTTGATCTACGCGGCAATGAAATCAAGGAATTGCCCGAGTGGCTCGCGCAGATACCGCGCCGCTACGGCCAATGGATCAACTTGAAGGGCAACCCGTTATCGACCGCCAGCCAAAGCGTGTTGGTGGCTTACCGCGCACGCACGGGCCACGGCATGGGGTACATGGAAGATGATATTGAGCGTGTGAATGAACAGGTGGCGCGTGAAACCTGGCTGGCAGATCAGGGCGACGCCCAGTATGCGCAAAAGGACAGGATTTGGCGGGCATTGAAAGACGAGCCCAACAGCGATGCGCTCTTCACGCTGCTGGCCCGATTGGTCAATACCGCCGACGCCCTCCAAGTGCGTGCCGACCTGGAACGGCGCGTCTGGCGGGTATTGAATGCAACGGCCGCGGATACTGAGTTGCGTAAGGAGGTGTTGTACCGCGCGGCAACACCGATCAATTGTGACGACGCCGCTGCCGCGAACTTCAGCGACCTTGAGGTGCTGGTCGAAATCCATGAGGACTCGCAGTTGGCGGTGGGTGGGCAGGTCAGTGCCAAACAGATGCTCGACACGGCCAAAAAGTTCTTTCGCCTGAGTAAAGTCGAGAGCCTGGCCTTCGCCCACAGCCGTAAAAATCCCCAGCTGGATGGCGTGGCCGTCAGCCTCTTCTTCCGTACACGGCTGGCGCAAAGCCTGAAACTGCCGGGGCAACCCAAAGACTTGCATCAGAAGGCGTTGGCGGGCGTGGCACCGTCAGACCTGGATGCCGCCGACGCCGCCGTGCGCAGCGCCGAGCTGTCTGCGGAATTGTTGACGTACCTCTCCAAGTTGCCGTTCTGGATCGCGTATTTGAAGCGCACCTCTGCCGCCCGGTTTGAAACCTTGCTCAAGCCCTTCCATGACCGTCTGGCCGTGTTGGAGGGCCAGGCCCCGCCACTCTCGGACGCCGAAATGATCCAGCAGGCGAATACGATCATGGAGGACAAGGATAAAGCCGAAGCGACGGAAATCGAGCGCCTCACCGAGGATGCAATCAACCGCGCCGACGTGCGCCTCGCGTCCTGTCTAACGCGGGGGCAGTGAGCTGCGCACCAATGCGCGCTGGGCAAACCGGTTGGGGTGACAGCCCTCGGCCACGCTGCGCGGCACCGGCAACGGCTCGTTCTCCAGCCACGCGGCGAGCAGTTCGCCGCACAGTGGCGCGGTGACCAGCCCGCGTGAGCCGTGGCCGCTGTTGATGTACAGGCCGGGCAGCCAGGGGCAGGGCGTGTCCGGCACTTGGCGGGCGTCTTTGCGCAGCACGGCGTAGGCCTGGTCAAACGCTTCGCGCGCGGCCAGCGGCCCGACGATGGGCAGGTAGTCGGGGCTGGTGCAACGGAAGGCGGCGCGGCCTTGCAACTGTTCGGGTGCCTGTGTGTCGGCGCCCAGACGGTGCAGCAGGTCAGCGGAAATTTCCCGCAGCATCTCCAGGTTGCCGGCGTGCTCGGCGGCGGTGGGCGTGAGGTCGTCGCTTTTGAAGTCGAAGCTGGCGCCGAGGGTGTGCTCGCCCTGGCGCGCCGGGGCGACATACCCTTCGGCACAGACCACCGTGGCCAGGGCCTGGCTGGCCGGGGTTTGTGGCAGCCGGGTGATCTGCCCGCGGATACGCTTGAGGGGCAAATCGGCGCTGGGCGCAAAGTGCTTGATGTCGGCGGCGCCGGCCAGCACCACGACACGGGCGCTGGCCAGCAAGGTGTCGCCGTCGCGGGCCTGCCACTGCTGATCGACGAATTGCAGCTCAACGGCAGTGTGGTGCGTGAGCACGTGGATCAACGGGTGAGCCGCTTGCCATTGGCACAGCGCTGGCGGGTGGACCCAACCGCCCTCAGGGAAAAACAACCCGCCCTGTTCCAGCGGGATGCCGGCTTGTTGCTGGGCCTGGTCGCGGTCCAACAGGTGCAACAGTTCGGGCGCAAAGGCCCCGGCCAGCTGCGCCTGGCGCTCGGCTTCCTTGGCATTGAACGCCAGTTGCAGCACGCCGCAGCCATCCCAGTCGACGCCACGGTGCAGGTGTTCCAGCAGGCGCCGGGTGTGGCCGAAACCGCTGAGGATCAACTGGGACAACGCCGTGCCATGGGCTGACAACTTCAGGTACAGCACGCCCTGGGGGTTGCCTGACGCTTCCTGGGCCAGCTCGGCATGCCGTTCCAACAGGCTGACGCGCCAGCCCCTGGCCGCGAGGCTGGCGGCGGTGGCACAACCGGCGAGGCCACCGCCGATGACCATGGCGTGGCGTTCGCCGGCAATGGCTGCCGGCCTGGAAAACCAGGGTTTAGCCGCGGGCGGTGCGGCGGCGTCCGCGGCCCAGCCGAGGAACTCGCCGCGCAGGATCTCCCACTTGTGGCCGATGCCTGGCGTGCGTTTCATCTTGAACCCGGCGGCGTTGATGAGCCGCCGAACCCAGCCGGTGCTGGTAAAGGTGCTGATGGTCGAGCCCGGTGCGGCCAGGCGCGCCAGTTCGGCGAACAGTTCCGCGGTCCACATGTCCGGGTTTTTCGCCGGGGCGAACCCGTCGAGAAACCACGCATCGATCTGCGCATCCAGTTGCGGCAACTGCTCCAGGGCGTCGCCGATCAGCAGGGTCAGGGTGACGCGGCCGTTGTCCAGCACCAGGCGCTGGAAGCCCTGGTGGATGGCGATGTACTGCGCCAGCAACTGCTCGGCGAATGGCTGGAGTTCGGGCCAGAGGGCGAGGGCGCGTTGCAGGTCGCTGGGGCTCAGCGGGTACTTTTCCACGCTGACAAAATGCAGGCGCGCACCGGCCACGGCATGTTGCTCGAACAACTGCCAGGCGCAGAGAAAATTCAAGCCCGTGCCAAACCCCGTCTCACCAATCACCAGGCGCCCGCCCGCCGGCAGCGCGGCAAAACGCTCCTGCAAACGGTTCTGTTCGAGGAATACGTAGCGGGTTTCTTCAAGGCCCGACTTGTCGGAGAAGTACACATCGTCGAACACCCGCGAGTGCGGGCGGCCTTGGTCGTCCCAGTCGAGCTGGGCGTGGGTTACGGGATTCATGGGCGGCTCGGTAAAGGCAAGGCCGCCATTCTAGCCGATCAACAGGGGTTGAATTGACCCACGGCAAGCGCAGCGCGAATTTCCTCCCGCGTGTTGCGGCCCAATCCGCTAGTCTTGAGCCATCTTGAAACGGAGCTGCCCATGTTCGAATCCGCCGAAATCGGTCACGCCATCGACAAAGACACCTACGACGCCGAAGTGCCAGCCCTGCGCGAGGCCCTGCTGGAAGTGCAGTACGAGCTGCAACAGCAGAAGCGTTTCCCGGTGATTATCCTGATCAACGGCATCGAAGGCGCCGGCAAGGGCGAGACCGTCAAGCTGTTGAACGAGTGGATGGACCCGCGCCTGATCGAAGTGCGCACCTTCGACCAGCAGACCGACGAAGAGCTGGCCCGGCCACCGGCCTGGCGTTACTGGCGGCAGTTGCCCGCCAAGGGCCGCATGGGGGTGTTCTTTGGCAACTGGTACAGCCAGATGCTGCAGAGCCGCGTGCATGGGCAGATCAAGGACGCCCGCCTGGACCAGGCCATCGCCGGCGCCGAGCGCCTGGAAAAGATGCTCTGCGATGAAGGCGCGCTGATCTTCAAGTTCTGGTTCCACCTGTCCAAAAAGCAAATGAAGGCGCGGCTCAAGGCCCTGGCCGATGACCCGTTGCACAGTTGGCGCATCAGCCCGCTGGACTGGCAGCAGTCCGAGACTTACGACAAGTTCGTGCATTTCGGCGAGCGTATCCTGCGCCGCACCAGCCGCGACTATGCGCCGTGGCATGTGATCGAAGGCGTGGATGCGCATTACCGCAGCCTCACCGTGGGCAAGCTGCTGTTGGAAGGCATCCAGAACGCCCTGAAGCTGCCCAAGGGCAAGGCCAGCGGCATGAACCCGGCGCCGCTGATCGCGTCGGTGGACAAGAAAAGCCTGCTCGACAGCCTCGACTTGAGCCAACGCCTGGACAAGGATGATTACGAAGAACAGCTCATCACCGAACAGGCGCGCCTCTCCGGCCTGATGCGCGACAAACGCATGCGCAAACACGCGCTGGTCACGGTGTTTGAAGGCAACGATGCGGCGGGCAAGGGCGGTGCGATCCGCCGGGTGGCGGCGGCGCTGGACCCGCGTCAGTACCATATCGTGCCGATTGCCGCGCCCAGTGAAGACGAGCGCGCCCAGCCGTACCTGTGGCGCTTCTGGCAGAAAATCCCGGCGCGCGGCATGTTCACCGTGTTCGACCGCTCCTGGTACGGCCGCGTGCTGGTGGAGCGCATCGAAGGCTTCTGCACGCCGGCCGACTGGATGCGCGCCTATGGCGAGATCAATGACTTCGAAGAGCAACTGCGCGACGCCGGCGTGATCGTGGTCAAGTTCTGGCTGGCCATCGACAAGCAGACCCAACTGGAACGCTTCCAGGCCCGTGAGGAAATCCCCTTCAAGCGCTTCAAGATCACCGAAGACGACTGGCGCAACCGTGACAAGTGGGACGACTACCGTGCGGCGGTCGGCGATATGGTTGACCGCACCAGCACCGAAGTCTCGCCCTGGACGTTGGTGGAGGCCAACGACAAGCGCTGGGCGCGGGTCAAGGTGTTGCGCACCATCAACCTGGCGCTGGAGGAAGCGTTCGAGAAGTCCGACAAGCACGATAAGAAAGGCAAGAAGAAGTAGGCCTATCTATGGGGTGAATGATCGTCGCGGATGGAATCAGCTGGATCTATGCTCGATCCATCTCTCAACAACGACAAGATCGAGGTAGCCCATGCGTGAAGTAGTGATCGTCGACAGCGTGCGAACCGGCCTGGCCAAATCCTTTCGCGGCAAGTTCAACCAGACCCGCCCGGATGACATGGCGGCCCATTGCGTCAACGCGCTGCTCAGCCGCAACGGCATCGACCCGGCGACGGTGGAGGATTGCATCGTCGGCGCCGGCTCCAACGAGGGCGCCCAGGGCTACAACATCGGGCGCAATGTGGCGGTGTTGTCGCAGTTGGGCACCGGCACGGCGGGCATGACGCTCAACCGTTTCTGTTCGTCGGGCTTGCAGGCGATCGCGATTGCGGCCAACCAGATTGCCTCCGGTTGCAGCGACATCATTGTCGCAGGCGGCGTCGAGTCCATCAGCCTGACCATGAAAAGCGTCAACACCGACAACCTGGTCAACCCGCTGCTCAAGGAGCAGGTGCCGGGCATTTATTTCCCCATGGGCCAGACGGCCGAGATCGTTGCGCGGCGCTATAACGTCAGCCGTGAAGAGCAGGACCTGTACGCCCTGCAAAGCCAGCAGCGCACGGCCCACGCCCAGGCCGACGGTTTGTTCGATGATGAAATCGTGCCGATGACGGTCAAGTACAAGGTCGAAGACAAGAACACCGGCGCGGTGCAAATCCTTGACGGCGTGGTGGATCGCGACGACTGCAACCGCCCGGACACCACGTTGGCCAGCCTGCAAGGCTTGAAACCGGTGTTCGCCGAAGACGGCTCGGTGACGGCGGGCAACTCGTCGCAACTGTCCGACGGCGCCTCAATGACCCTGGTGATGAGCCTGGACAAAGCCCTTGAGCTGGGGCTCAAGCCAAAGGCGTTTTTCCGAGGTTTCACCGTGGCCGGCTGCGAGCCGGACGAGATGGGCATCGGCCCGGTGTTCTCGGTGCCCAAGCTGCTCAAGTCCAAGGGCTTGCAGGTGGCGGACATTGACCTGTGGGAATTGAACGAAGCGTTTGCGTCGCAGTGTTTGTATGCGCGCAATCGCCTGGAGATCGATAACGCGAAGTACAACGTCAATGGTGGCTCGATCTCCATCGGGCATCCATTCGGCATGACCGGTTCGCGGCAGGTGGGGCATTTGGTGCGGGAGCTGCAGCGGCGCAACTTGCGTTACGGCATTGTCACCATGTGCGTCGGTGGTGGCATGGGCGCTACGGGCCTGTTCGAAGCCGTGCGCTAAACCCCACTGAAGAAACCGGATCAAAATGTGGGAGCGGGCTTGCTCGCGAATGCGCTGTGTCAGCCAGCATATTCAGTGACTGACACATCGCATTCG
>NZ_JANLGL010000107.1:9787-19697 GCF_024655625.1 Pseudomonas sp. 18.1.10 | reverse complement strand
AGTCACCTCATCTATGACTGATATACCGCATTCGCGAGCAAGCCCGCTCCCACAATTTTGACCGCGTACGGCTTATTTCGCCTGGTAGATGATGCCCGGGCTGCACTGCACCATCTGGTAATGATCCGGCAGACCGTTCAGCGCTTCGGAAGCCCCCAGGAACAGATAGCCCCCACGCTTGAGCGTGCCATGGATACGCAACAGGATGTCTTTCTTCACTTCGGCCGAGAAGTAGATCAGCACGTTGCGGCAGAACACCATGTCGAACTTGCCCAGGCTGGCGTAGCTGTCGAGCAGGTTGAACGAGCGAAACTCCACCCGACTCTTGATCGGCGCCTTGACCGCCCAACGCCCTGCCCCTTTCGGGTCAAAGTAACGTTGCAGGCGCTCCTGGGACAAACCCCGGCCCAAGGCCAGGCTGTCGTACTCGCCGGTCTTGCAGTTGGTAAGCATGGTGCCGGACAGGTCGGTGGCCACAATCTGCGCACCCGCCTTCAGTTGGCCCATGTTGGTCCGCTCGAACTCATCGATGGACATCGAGATCGAATACGGTTCCTGCCCCGAGGAGCAGGCCGCCGACCAGATGCGCAAGCGCTGGCCCGGGCTGGCCTTGATGGCCTCCGGCAGCACTTTGCTCTTGAGCACTTCAAACGGGTAGGTGTCACGAAACCACAGGGTTTCGTTGGTGGTCATGGCATCGACCACCATTTCCTTGAGCCCGCTGCGCGGCTGCCCCTGGATACGCTGAACCAGCTCGCCCAACGACTTGATGCCCTGCTGCTCCATCAGCTTGTTGAGACGGCTGGATACCAGGTACTGCTTGTTTTCACCGAGCAATATGCCACAGGCTTTTTCCAGGAAGACCCGGAACTGTTCGAAATCCAAATTACCCGTAGACAATGATACCGCCTCTTAAATCGTGTGACCGCCAGGGGAAATCCCCTAGCCGTGATCTGCTGCCTTGATCCGGTCGACAACCCGGCTTGCCAGGTCATCCGGACGGAATTTGGCCAGGAAGTCATCGGCACCGACCTTCTTGACCATCGCCTGGTTGAATACGCCCGACAACGAAGTATGCAGGATGATATGCAATTTTTGCATGCGTGGATCGTTGCGTATCTCGGCCGTGAGGGTGTATCCGTCCATTTCCGGCATCTCGATGTCGGAAATCATCATCAAGAATTCTTCTTCCGGTTTTTTGCCTTCATCCACCAGTTTGCGCAGGTAGTCCAGCGCCTGGCGCCCATCGTTGAGTGCCACCACGTCTACGCCGACGGTTTGCAGGCAACGGGTCACCTGCTTGCGCGCCACCGAGGAGTCATCCACCGTCAGCACGCGCAGCGAGATCGCCTTGTGCGCCGTCTCGGCGTCGACCACACCGACGGAAATCGATTCCGAGGTGGGCGCCACTTCGGCGAGGATCTTCTCCACGTCGATGATTTCCACCAACTGGTTATCCACCCGCGTCACTGCCGTGAGGTAGTGATCGCGGCCGGTGCCCTTGGGAGGCGGATGGATCTCTTCCCAGTTCATGTTGACGATGCGCTCCACCGAGCGCACCAGGAAACCCTGGGTCTTGGTGTTGTACTCGGTGATAATCACGAAAGGGTTTTCGCGGTCCTGCAAACCTGCCGAGCCCGTAGCCAGGGACAGGTCAAGGATCGGAATGGTCGCGCCACGGATGTTGGCCACGCCACACACCACCGGGCTGGACTTGGGCATGATCGTCAGCTTGGGGCACTGCAACACTTCCCGCACCTTGAACACGTTGATGCCGTACAGCTGTTTGCCATCCAGGCGAAAAAGCAACAACTCCAGGCGATTCTGCCCCACCAGCTGTGTGCGCTGGTTTACTGAATCCATTACTCCTGCCATGCCTTGACTCCCACGCTAAAACCTTTGGCCATACCTATAAGGGCAGTGACGCGCACCCAACACTAAACGGCACGAGCTTTGCTATTTATTGGTCATGGATATTAAAACGACAGTTTCCCGACACCTTGACCTGACACGGTATTGCCGCTTGTTTTGCGTACCGCTGGCGCTGCTTGCCCTGGGCTTGGGCACCACGGCCCGCGCGGACAACGTCACCTTGCCTGATCTACTTATCGGCGTCACCCAAGGGTTTCTTGAGTTCACTGTAGAAGATTATCTGGCGACCACCCAGACACCCGGACGTTATGAAATCCAGGTCAACCAGCTCGACCCGCGCCTGCGCATGCCGATGTGCGACAAGGAATTGACAGCCACCCTGGAAAGCCCCGCCCAGCCGATTGGCCGCGTGACCGTGAAAGTACGCTGCGAGGGCGCTGCGCCGTGGACGGTGTTCGTGCCGGCGCAGGTCAAGCTGTTCCGCGATGTGGTGGTGGTGGCGCGGCCGCTGAAGCGCACCGGCATCATCGGCTTCGACGATGTTGTGCTGCGTGAACGGGATATCAGCCAGATCAGCCAGGGCTATCTCACCTCGGTCGATCAGGCGGTCGGGCAGAAATTGACCCGACCAGTGGTCACCGACCAGGTCATTACCCTGGTACATCTGGAACAGGCCGAGGTTATTCGCAAGGGCGACCAGGTGGTTATATCCGCCAGCAGCGGCGCGCTACAGGTCAAGATGCCGGGGGAAGCGCTGTCCAATGGCGGCATGAGTGAACAGATCAGGGTCAAGAATCTCAACTCCAACCGCGTAATCAAGGCACGGGTGACGGCACCCGGCCAGGTCGAGGTGGCTTTATAGAGAACTGGTATCGGACGCGAGCTTTTCCTACACTGTGTGCCAGACGTGCGCGCATGCAGATTTATTGTCAATCGAGCCTAAAGTTTGTCCGGGTATGGCCGAAAACATGGCAAGCGTCCAAATACCCAGAGGTTTTTTTATCATGGTCATCGATTTCAGTCGTTTAAATAATTCCCAGGCTTCGCCCGGCACTACGCGCGCCACCGGCACCAAGGACAGCGTAGAAGCCAAGTCCCAGCCGCTGCCCGCCAAGGCAGAACAGGCCGGCGCCAGCCAAAGCGGGGAATCCGTACACCTGAGCAATGAGGCTCAACAGTTGCAGAAGGTCACTGACTCGCTGCGCGATCAACCGGTTGTCAACAGCGCCCGCGTGGCCGAGTTGAAACAGGCAATCGCCGATGGCAGCTATAAAGTCGACAGCAACCGTGTAGCCAGCAAGCTGCTCAACTTCGAAGCCTAGCGCCAGGCAAAGGCCTGCGCCGGGCTTTTGGACGCTTAAAACCCAAGGCCAGCCATGCACCACGACGAAACCCTGCTTCAACTCATCATTGATGATCTGGCGCCGACGCAACATTTGCTCGAGCTGCTCAAAGAAGAATCCCTGGCCCTCTACGGCCGGGATATGCGCTTGCTGGAAGAAATCCTGGCACGCAAGCAGTCGCTGATCGTGCTCCTGGAACAGCATGGCAAAAAGCGCAGCCAGATTCTGGCCAGCCTCGGCCTGCCAACCGATCACGACGGCCTCGCCCAACTGGCCAGTCATTCCTCCGTCGGCGACGAACTGCTGGCGCAGAGCCAGGCGCTCAATGAGCTGCTCAGCCAATGCCAGGAAGCCAATTTGCTCAACGGTCAGTCGATCCAGCTTCAGCAAGCCACGACCGCCAACCAGTTGCGTATACTCCATGGCGGCGAGCCGCCGGCCCTGTACAACGCCCAAGGCTCCACCTCACGCCTGGTCAAGCCAGGCACCCGCAGCCAAGCCTGACGCCGGTTTACAGCGCGCCCTATCCAAGGCGCGTTACATGCTGGCAAAATGCCGGTTCTTGCGTGTAGTCGTATTTTGTCTGGAGATGGAAGAACCGTGTTCAACGCCCTTAATGCGGAAGATACACCGCAGCCACCCAAGGTACTCACTACACCTCTGGAAATTGTCGGCACCCTGCGGATGCTGCAAGAAAGCCACGACCCGCTGATAATCACCTTCCACGAACGCAGCCAGCGCTTCCAAAGCTACCTGGTGGACATCGACCGGGACAGCAAGACCCTGGCACTGGATGAAATGATCCCGCGCGATGGCGAACGCTTCCTGGAAAGCGGCGAACCGTTTCGTATCGAGGGTTTCCACGAAGGCGTGCGCGTCGCGTGGGAAAGCAACGGCACCTACACCGTCAGTGAAAAAGACGGCCACCGTATCTACACCGGCAGCATGCCGGACGAGGTGGTCTACCATCAGCGCCGCAATGCCTTCCGCGCCGCGCTGAAACTGGCACAACTGGTGAACATCGAGCTGGGCGGCGAGAAACTCAAGGCACCGGTCAGCGGCAAGCTGCTGGACATCTCCGCCACCGGCTGCAAATTGCGCTTTGAAGGCGACATCTCCGAGCGCCTGCAACTGGGCCAGGTCTACGATCGTTTTATCGCTGCCCTGCCCTTTGGCAGCATGACCACCTCCGTCGAACTGCGTTACCTGCACTTCGAAGAGAAGATCAACACCACCTTCGCCGGCGTGCGCTTCCACAACATGAGTGGATTGGTACAGCGCCAGGTCGAACGCTTTGTGTACCAACTGCAACGCGAAGCGCGGCGCTTTGACAAAGACGACGACTTTTAAGCTTTAAAGCACGCCACAAAAAACGGGCAGATCCTGATGGGATCTGCCCGTTTTTGCTTTCAGGGGCGCGCCCTGCTCAAGTCATGGGGGTGCTCTTCCGGGCCCAGAGGCTCTGGTGGCCCTTCGAATGCGGGCTCATCCGGCTTCGTTTCGACTTCAGGTTCGGGCTCTTCCGGCACAGCGGTCTGCATTTGCTCCTGCACCACCTGCTCATCGACCCGCGGGTCCAGCGCAGCCACCAGCGGCGAGCTGGACATGCTGTCGGGCATCGCCACGTGATGCAGCGGCGCATCATCCACCTGATGCAGGTTGGTCACCGCCTTCGGCCGGATGCGCCACACCAGGATCAGCGCACACAAACTGAAGAACGCGTAGAGCATCTGACTGCCAAACAGCTTCATCACCACACCGGCCAACAGCGGCCCGATACTGGCGCCGACGCCGTACGTCACCAGCAACATGGCGGTCAGCGACACACGGCGATCACCCTCGACGTGGTCGTTGGAAAAGGCCACGGCCAACGGGTAAAGGCAGAACTGCACCAGCGAACACAGGAAGCCCGCCACAAACAGCACCTCCAGCGGCACCTGCGTCATGATCGCCAACGGCAACGCGGCGACCGCCAGGCACAGGGCAAAACAGCGAATCAACAAGGCCCGGTCATAACGGTCGGACAACCAGCCGAGCGGCCACTGCACCAGCAGGCCGGCAAAAATGCACGAGCCCATGAACAGACCGACCTGCTCCGTCGTCAACCCTTGCTGGGAGGCGTAAAGCGGCGCGAGACCGTAGAACGAACCGACGATCAACCCCGCGCCCAGCACCGTACTCAGCGACTGCGGCACCCGTTTGATAAAGAAGCGCGGCTCCATCGGCGCAGGATGCAGCGGCGCCGGGTGAATCCGCCGAGTCATGGCCACTGGCACCAGGCACAGGGCAAAACACAGCGCGACCAGCATCAGCAATTCCAGACCGAGCTGGGGATGCATCACCAGGATCAGTTGACCAAGCACCAGCCCCAGGTAGGACGCAATCATGTAGCCGCTGAACACCACGCCGCGCTGCTTGGCGTCGGCCTGCTCATTCAGCCAGCTCTCGATGACCATGTACTGGCACATCATCCCCAGGCCGACGATGATCCGCAGCACAATCCAGGCCGGCAGCCAGTCAATCAACCCATGCCCCAGCACCGCCGCACCGACGATCCCGGCACAAGTGGCATACGCACGGATATGCCCGACCCGGGCGATCAAGCGATGCCCGATCTTGCCGCCCAGCACCAGGCCAAAATAGTTGGCCGCCATCAGCGCACCGACCCACAGGCTGTCCACATGGTCGGCCGCCAGGCGCAAGGCCAGGTAAGTGCTGAGCAGGCCGGAGCCGATCAACATCATCAAGGAGGCGAAATAAAGGGCTCGAAAAGATTTCCAGATCTGGCGCATCGGCGTTCCGAGCGGCTCCTTGCGGTGGGGGACAGGGCTATCGGCATGATAGTCCTGGGTGGCGGGTCCGGACAGGCGGTAAATGCCGTTTCCGGGGATTATTTTGCTTAACCGTCAGACGCTGCCCGACGGCTCGCAAGGTACACATATTGCGATAAATACATCGCGCACCTGCTGTGAACCCTGAACACTGGCAAGGTTCGACTCATCTTGGAAAGCGCGCACAAAAAAGCCCCGCCAGAAGAATCTGTGCGGGGCTTTGGATCTGGTGTCCCAGGGCCGGTTCGAACGGCCAACCTTCCCCTTAGGAGGGGGATGCTCTATCCAATTGAGCTACTGGGACAAATCGCCGTCGCTGCGCCAAGGGCAGTGCGACGGACGGCGTGCATGTTAACGGCCGAGGTGGGTTTTGTCATGTCGTCCGTAGGCTTTTTGAGTGTAGGCCGCTGCCTGCCAGAGCGACTACGACCTGGCCCAGTAAATCCGGCATTTGACGTCATCGTGCAAAATGCACTCCCTCAAAATGCCATCATTGCAAATTGCAATCAAACAGCCCCTCAAATAGCACATAAGCCACTGATTTTATTGATATAAAACATTGGCACGGGTTCTGCAATACTTCTCCTACAACAGCACATTGGCCACGCCAGCCACGGAGAACATAATCATGAACAGCGCGCTTCTGTTAGCTCTCAATACCGTGGCTCTGGCCGCATTGGTGATGTTCCACTTCCAATCGGGCGACAGCGAAGACACCGCGCAGCTCCACCAGCCGGTGCCGCATCACTTGCAACAGCGCCCGCAACTGGCCGTGATGACCGCCAAGCCACAATCCGACATCCACCTGACCCAGGGCACTCAAGCCGCCCCCTCCGCCGAACACTGGGTTTTCTGAGGGCGTACCTATGAGCAAGCCTGCCTGGCTGTTTCTTTGCCTGACCTTGGCCGCTGCCATTCTGGGGTTCAACGTCAACACCCAGGATGAGCAGACCACCTCCTTCATTGCCAGCGGTGTGTTTGCGAGCCTTCTGTTGCTGACGCTCATCGTAGGCCGGCGGATCAAGTTCGACCCCGTATTGCGCTGAGCTGCCCCTCTCCCCCTCCCCTACCTTATGTCGCCTCGCCCTAGTAAATCGGCAGATTGCCACTAGTCTTAAAACCAAGGGCAAAAGGCCACATTGCTATACGATGTGCGCCCTCCAGCCCTTCTGCGGCTGGGGTGCGGGCGAAAATTGCAGGATGAATTTTTTCGTCGAAAAGTTTTCCAACCAGTCCGCAAAAAAGCAAATCAGTGCTGGCATTACGCCTTTAGGCAGTTCAATATTTGTCACAGAATTGACGCCAAGGAACTGGCAAATCTGAGGCATGATGCGGCCTCATTGCAATTCAGGTTGAACTTTGGTCGTGAGCCTTGTCTTAACTCTCATCGCTTGCGGCCAATTCCAAAAACCGCTCCCCTGAACTAACCGGTTAAATATATGCGCCCATTGAAACAGGCAATTTATTCCAGCCGTACGGCTGACAAGTTCGTCGTACGTCTGCCAGACGGAATGCGGGAACGCATTGCCGAGGTGGCTCGCAATCATCACCGCAGCATGAACTCCGAAATCATCGCTCGCCTGGAGCAAAGCCTTATTCAGGAAGGTGCGTTGGGCGAAGAGTTGAGCATGCGCCTGGACAGCCCCGAGCTGTCGCTGCACGAACGCGAACTGCTGCAGCGTTTTCGTCAGCTCTCCCACCGCCAGCAAAATGCTCTCGTCTCGCTGATCGCGCACGACGTCGAGGCGGCCGCAGAAGCCAATTGATAGACGACTGAACGCCGGAGCCAGCCACGTGCTGGCTTTTTTTTGCTTGAAGTTTGAGTAGGGAATGCCGCAAGGGGGCAGAATTGCCCCCTCAGGATAGGATCAAAGCAGGAAGATCGTTGCCAGACCCAGGAAGATGAAGAAGCCGCCACTGTCGGTCATGGCGGTAATCATCACGCTGGCGCCCATTGCAGGGTCGCGCCCAAGGCGAGCCAGGGTCATGGGGATCAACACCCCCATCAGCGCTGCCAACAGCAGGTTAAGGGTCATTGCCGCCGTCATCACCACGCCGAGCGACCAGCTGCCGTACAGCAAGTAAGCCACCACACCAATCACCCCACCCCACACCAGGCCGTTAATCAGGCCCACCGCCAGCTCCTTGCGCAGCAGGCGCGATGAATTGGCAGTGCTCACCTGGTCCAGCGCCATGGCGCGCACGATCATGGTGATCGTCTGGTTACCCGAGTTGCCGCCGATCCCGGCCACAATCGGCATCAGCGCCGCGAGCGCCACCAGCTTCTCGATGGAGCCCTCAAACAACCCAATCACCCGCGATGCGATAAAGGCCGTGATCAGGTTGACGGCCAACCAGGCCCAGCGGTTCTGCAGCGAGCGCCAGACCGAGGCAAAAATATCTTCCTCTTCACGCAGACCCGCCATGTTGAGGACTTCGGTCTCACTTTCTTCACGAATCAAGTCGACCATTTCATCGATGGTCAAACGGCCAATCAGCTTGCCGTTCTTGTCGACCACCGGGGCCGAGATCAAGTCATAACGCTCAAACGCCTGCGCAGCTTCGTAGGCATCTTCGTCCGGGTGAAAACTCACCGTGTCACTGGCCATCAGGTCCGCGACTTTCTTGTCCGGGTCGTTGACCAGCAAACGCTTGATCGGCAGCACGCCCTTGAGGATGCCTTCGTAATCCACCACGAACAGTTTGTCGGTGTGGCCTGGCAGCTCTTTGAGGCGACGCAGATAACGCAAGACCACTTCCAGGCTGACGTCTTCGCGGATGGTGACCATCTCGAAGTCCATCAGGGCGCCGACCTGGTCCTCATCATAGGACAGCGCGGAGCGTACGCGCTCACGCTGCTGGCCGTCGAGGGCCTCCATCAGCTCATGCACGACGTCACGCGGCAGCTCAGGGGCCAAGTCAGCGAGTTCGTCGGCATCCATCTCCTTGGCCGCAGCCAGGAGCTCGTGATCGTCCATGTCGGCGATCAGCGTTTCACGCACCGAGTCGGATACTTCGAGAAGGATGTCGCCGTCGCGGTCAGCCTTGACCAACTGCCAGAGGGTCAGTCGATCATCGAGGGGCAAGGCTTCGAGAATGTAGGCGACGTCGGCGGAGTGCAGGTCATCGAGCTTGCGTTGCAGCTCGACAAGGTTTTGCCGGTGAACCAGGTTTTCGACACGGTCGTGGTTCGGACCTTCCTGGCGATGCGTAAGGTCTTCGACCACGCGCTGGCGCTGCAGCAGCTCGATAACTTGAGCCAGGCGATCCTGCAGGCTTTCTTGTGTTTTCTTTACTTCTACTTCGGTCATAGGCGAACTCCACTCCCAGCAGCGGGGCACGCCGGAAGGATCAATCAGTCAATTCATGATTGGTAAAACGGGGTACTGAGTCACTACTGGGTAAGTCCATGGAGGTATTCCACAAGCCCCGGCGGGGCTGACGGGCGCAATGATACACCGCCCGACCGCTTTAAACGTTAAAAAACTGGAAAGAACAAGCGCTTGCGAGCAAAAGCTGAGCAACGGCTGGATCTATGAACTGCGACGACGCAGCCCGAAAGGAAAACACATGACGCAGGAGAAAAGATAAAGCCTGGGATAAATCCTACTCAAACCCCAGACGGCAAAAAGCCCGCACTAGGCGGGCTTTTTGTTTGTATGGTGCACTCGACAGGATTCGAACCTGTGACCGCTCGGTTCGTAGCCGAGTACTCTATCCAGCTGAGCTACGAGTGCAGATTGTGTTTTTAGACCAGATCACAACTGGTTGGAACCAAGTCACCTGCATTGCTGCAACTGACTCTTAAATGGTGCACTCGACAGGATTCGAACCTGTGACCGCTCGGTTCGTAGCCGAGTACTC